>CAJCIY010000197.1 GCA_903970495.1 Candidatus Melainabacteria bacterium
CCACGAAGGTCAAGGGCGGCTGACCCGCGGGAGCCCGGCCATGTCGCGTCCGCGGGCCGGGCTCCTCGCCTGCGTCAGCTGACGCCGTCGAGGAGGTTCCGCGCGCGCAGCTCGTCCTGGGGGAAGACCAGCACGTGGTGCCCGGGTGGCTGCGGGAACGCATGCCCGTCGTGGGTGACCCGGACCGTCGCGTGGGACTCGCCGAGCGTCGCGCGCAGCCCGGCCGCCGTCAGCGCGTCGCGTGCCCGCTCCGCGTCGGCCTGGCCGGTGATGGTGGCGACCGAGACCAGCAGGCCGTAGTCCTTGCGGTCCTTGCGGTAGTTCGGCGCGAAGACCCACCGGCCGAGCAGCCCGAGCCCGCAGACCGCGATCAGCGCGAACAGCGGTGCGAGGTAGTCCGACGCGGTCACCGTCCCAGTGTGCTCTCCCTGCGACACACCTGCCTGCTTGCCGCCGACCTGCTGTGAGCGCGGGCACACTGCTCGTCATCCGCATGCGGCCGGGGAGATCTCGGCCGGATGTGGAGCGGCGGGCAACCCCAGCGGCCCGCCGAGCGTCTACTTCCCCGACGCGACGAGAGCGGGAGCATGTGACCGACGAACTGCGCAGCACCGTGACCCCCCTGCCTAGGGCGAGCTCGGTGCTCGACATCACCCACGTCCAGGCCGGCCAGCGCGTACGTCTGCGCGGGCGCCTCGACGTCCACACCGTCGCCGACGTGCGCGCCGAGCTCCGCGTCGCCGTCGTCCACGGCACCGGCGAGCTGCTCGTCGACTGCAGCGACGTCGAGCTGGGGGACACCACCGGCCTCGGGGTGTTGCTCGGCGTCCACCGCCGCGCCGTCCGGGCCGGGCGCACGCTCGTCCTGGTCGGCGTCTCACCCGGCCTGCAGCGACTGCTCGTCGCCACCCGCCTCGCCCGCGTGCTCCACGTCCGCGCCGAGGAGTCCGTCCCCGCCTGAGCGCTGCTGATGGCGCCGACCGCAAGCGGCCGCCGCGCCCTACCATCGCCTCTATGAGCGAGCCGACCGGCGACGTGGTGTCCACCGAGGTTCCTGCACCCCGGGAGTCGCGGCCGCGCGACAAGCCGTGGGTGATGCGGACGTACGCCGGTCACTCCAGCGCCACGGCCTCGAACGCGCTCTACCGCGGCAACCTCGCCAAGGGCCAGACCGGCCTGTCGGTGGCCTTCGACCTGCCGACCCAGACCGGGTACGACCCGGGCGACGAGCTTGCCCGCGGCGAGGTCGGCAAGGTCGGCGTCCCGGTCAGCCACCTCGGCGACATGCGGACGCTGTTCGAGGCGATCCCGCTCGAGACCATGAACACCTCGATGACCATCAACGCCACGGCGATGTGGCTGCTGGCGCTCTACCAGGTGGTGGCCGAGGAGCAGGGCGCCGACACCGCGCTGCTGACCGGGACGACGCAGAACGACATCGTCAAGGAGTACCTCTCGCGGGGGACCTACGTCTTCCCACCCGGGCCGTCGATGCGGCTGATCACCGACATGATCGCGTACACGGTCACCGGCATCCCGAAGTGGAACCCGATCAACATCTGCAGCTACCACCTGCAGGAGGCGGGCGCGACGCCGGTGCAGGAGCTGGCGTTCAGCCTCGCCACCGCGATCGCCGTGCTCGACGCGGTCCGCGACGCCGGCCAGGTGCCGCAGGAGCGCTTCGGCGCCGTGGTCGCGCGGATGTCGTTCTTCGTCAACGCCGGCGTCCGCTTCGTCGAGGAGATGTGCAAGATGCGGGCGTTCAACCGCCTGTGGGACGAGATCACCCTCGAGCGGTACGGCGTGCAGGACGCCAAGCAGCGCCGGTTCCGCTACGGCGTGCAGGTCAACTCGCTCGGCCTCACCGAGGCGCAGCCGGAGAACAACGTCATCCGGATCGTGCTCGAGTCGCTCGGGGTGACGCTGTCGAAGGACGCCCGCGCCCGCGCGCTGCAGCTGCCGGCGTGGAACGAGGCGCTCGGGTTGCCGCGGCCGTGGGACCAGCAGTGGTCGCTGCGGATCCAGCAGATCCTGGCGTACGAGACCGACCTGCTCGACTACGACGACCTGTTCGAGGGCTCGCACGTCGTCGAGGCCAAGGTCGACGAGATGTGCGCCGCGGCGCGCGAGGAGATCGACAAGGTGCAGGCGATGGGCGGCGCCGTCGCCGCCGTCGAGTCCGGCTACATGAAGCAAGCGCTGGTCGGGTCGCACGCCGAGCGGCGGCAGCGGATCGAGGCCGGCGAGGACGTCGTCGTCGGCGTCAACCGGTACACGACCACCGAGCCGAACCCGCTGGTGTCCGACCTCGGCGGCGCGATCATGGTCGCCGAGCCTGGGGTCGAGGACCGTGCGGTCGCGGCGGTCGGCGCGTGGAAGGAGCAGCGCGACGCGGCCGCGGTCGACGAGGCGCTCCGCGCGCTGCGCGACGCCGCCAAGACCGACGCCAACCTCATGCCCGCCTCGCTGCTGTGCGCCCGCGCCGGGGTGACGACGGGCGAGTGGGGCGCGGCGCTGCGCGACGCGTTCGGGGAGTACCGCGCGCCGACCGGTGTCTCCGGGGTGTCGGTGAGCGGCGGCGGCGAGGCGATCGCCGCGGTGCGCGCCGCGGTCAAGCAGACCGGCGAGGACCTCGGCCGACGGCTGAAGCTGCTGGTGGGGAAGCCCGGGCTCGACGGCCACTCCAACGGAGCCGAGCAGATCGCCGTCCGGGCGCGTGACGTCGGCTTCGAGGTGGTCTACCAGGGCATCCGGCTGACGCCGTCGCAGATCGTGGCCGCCGCGGTCGAGGAGGACGTCCACGTCGTCGGGCTGTCGATCCTGTCCGGCTCGCACCTCGAGCTGATACCGCAGGTGCTCGACGGGCTGCGCGAGGCGGGCGCGGGCGACGTACCGGTCATCGTCGGCGGGATCATCCCGGACGCCGACGCCCTCGTCCTCGAGGAGCAGGGCGTCGCCGCGGTGTTCACGCCCAAGGACTTCGACATGACGACGGTGATGGCCCGCGTCGTCGAGGTCGTCCGCGAGGCGTACCTCTGAGGTCTGCGTGCATAAGGTCGCGGGATTCGACCTTGTGCACGCGGATCGCCGCTTTCCCCTGCACAACGTCGAAAGCGTCGACGTTGTGCACACACGACGGCACCTCCGCCGCGCGTAGGCTCAGCGTGACGGTGGTCACGCGCGACGAGGAGCCCGCATGCGCAGCACGATGATGGACAGCCCGCTCACGATCGGATCGATGCTGCGGCACGGCCGCCACCTCTTCGCCACCAAGACCGTGGAGACCTTCAGCGGGGTCGACACCGCCCCGCGGAGCAGGACCTTCGGCGAGATCGCCGAGCGCACCGACCGGCTGGCCAGCGCCCTGACGTCCCTCGGCATCGAGCAGGGCGACCGGGTCGGCACCTTCATGTGGAACTGCGCCGAGCACCTCGAGGCGTACCTCGCGATCCCGTCGATGGGCGCGGTGCTGCACACCCTGAACATCCGGCTCTTCCCGGAGCAGGTCGTGTACATCGCCAACCACGCCGAGGACAAGGTCGTCCTGGTCGACCACTCGCTGCTCCCGCTGCTGCTGCCGCTGCTGCCCGAGCTGAAGACGGTCGAGACCGTGATCGTCGCGAACGGGCCGGTCGCCGACGCCGAAGACGGCAGAGGCGCCGCCACGCAGACCTTCCTGTCGTACGAGGACCTCCTCGCCGAGCAGCCGGGCGGGTACGACTACCCCGACGACATCGACGAGCTCAGCGCCGCGGCGATGTGCTACACCTCCGGCACCACCGGCAACCCCAAGGGCGTGGTCTACAGCCACCGCTCGACCTGGCTGCACGCGTTCTCGGCGATGACGAGCTCGGGCGCCCAGATCAGCGAGACCGACAAGGCGCTCCCGATCGTCCCGATGTTCCACGCCAACGCGTGGGGCTACCCCTACGCGGCCTGGGTCGCCGGCGCCGACCTGGCCCTCCCGGCGCACGGCATGACCTCGCCGGCGCTGGCCTCGTTCATCCACGCGACGAAGCCGACGGTGTCGGCCGGCGTACCGACGATCTTCAACGACCTGGGCCGCTGGGGCGAGAGCAACCCGCTCGACCTGTCCTCGTTCCGGCTGCTGTTCTGCGGCGGGTCTGCGGTGCCGCTGGCGCTGATGAAGCGCTACCACGACCAGTACGACCTGGAGATCCTGCAGGGCTGGGGCATGACCGAGACCTCGCCGGTCGCGTCGGTCGCGCTGCCGCCCTCGGGCGTCGAGCCGTTCTCCGAGGAGTACTGGCGCTACCGCGCGTCGGCGGGCCGGCTGCTGTTCGGTGTCGAGGCCCGGGTCGTCGGCGAGGACGGCACCGTGCTCCCCAACGACGGCAGGACGACGGGCGAGCTGGAGTGCCGCGGGCCGTGGGTGACCGGCTCGTACTACGGCGATGACGCGCCGGACAAGTTCGACGACGGCTGGCTCAAGACCGGCGACGTCGGCTCGCTGACCGAGGACGGCTTCATCTTCATCAGCGACCGCTCCAAGGACGTCATCAAGTCGGGCGGCGAGTGGATCTCCTCGGTCGACCTGGAGAACGCGCTGTCCGGCCACCCATCGGTCGTCGAGGCCGCTGTCGTGGGCGTACCCGACGAGAAGTGGGAGGAGCGGCCACTGGCCGCGGTCGTGCTCGCCGAGGGCAAGACGGCGACGCCCGACGAGCTGCGGCAGTTCCTCGACGGCAAGGTCGCGCGGTGGTGGGTGCCGGAGCGCTGGACGTTCATCGACGCGGTGCCGAAGACGAGCGTCGGCAAGTTCGACAAGAAGGTGCTGCGCGGCCAGTACGCCGACGGCGACCTCGACGTCACCCAGCTCGAGGGGTCCTCGCGCGGCTGAGGCTCCTCCGGCGAGAAGCGGCGTGTGGGCGTCGTGCGCGCGACCCGACAGCACCCCGCCCGCAGCTAGGGTCTCGGATGTGCGGCTCGTCGTGGCGCGGTGCTCGGTCGACTACTCCGGCCGGCTCGACGCGCACCTCCCGCTGGCGACGCGGCTGCTGATCGTGAAGTCGGACGGCAGCCTCTCGATCCACTCCGAGTCCGGCTTCAAGCCGCTCAACTGGATGTCGCCGCCCTGCGTGCTCTCCGAGGCGCCGGGGGTCTGGCGGGTGACCAACAAGGGAGGCGAGCAGCTCGTCATCTCCCTCGAGGAGGTGCTGCACGACACCTCGCACGAGCTCGGCATCGATCCGGGGCTGGTCAAGGACGGTGTCGAGGCCCACCTGCAGGTGCTGCTGGCCGAGCGCTGTCACGTCCTCGGCGAGGACATGGCCCTGGTACGCCGGGAGTACCCGACCGACATCGGCCCGGTCGACCTGCTGTGCCGTGACGCCGAGGGGTACGTCGCCGTCGAGATCAAGCGCCGCGGCGAGATCGACGGCGTGGAGCAGCTCACCCGCTACCTGTCGCGGCTGGCCCTCGACCCGGACGTGCAGCCCGTACGGGGGATCCTCGCGGCGCAGCAGATCGCACCGCAGGCGAAGGTGCTGGCCCAGGCGCGCGGGATCGGCGTCTGCGTCCTCGACTACGACGAGCTCCGCGGCCTCGAGGGCACCACGCCGACGCTGTTCTGAGGCTCGCTGGCGCCCCGCGTCGCAGCGTCTGCGCTCCATCTCTGCCGCGGACGCCTCCAAGCCGCCCCCATCCGACGCGTCGGTGGGCCCGGCCGCGCTCGCCGCGCCGCGTACGTCGACGGCTTGGAGGCGTTGACGGCAGCGGCGGCCGGCTGACCGACCGGACGTGGTGGTGCGGAGGCCACATCTGACGCATCCGTCACGACGATGTGGGGCTCTGACAGGGTGGGACGGTGACCTGGAAGGTGCTCGCCCTGTCCCCGCTCCCACCCGAGGCGCTGCAGGCGTTCGTCCCGGCGGGCGCCGAGCTGGTGCCGCTCCCCGAGCGCACGCCCGAGGCGCTGCACGCGGCGCTCGCCGAGGCGGAGATCGTCGTCGCCGACTGGTCCTACCAGCTCACGATGGACGCCGACGCCCTGCGGGCCGCGCCGCACCTCGCGTTCGTGCAGCACCCGTCGGTCGGGTACGACAGCACCGACCTCGAGGTGGCGACGAGGAACGGCGTCGCCGTCGCCAACACCCCCGGGGCGAACGCGCGCAGCGTCGCCGAGTGGTGCGTCCTCACCGCGCTCGCGCTCCGCCGCCGGTTGCCGTCCAACCAGCAGCAGCTGGCCGACGGCGGCTGGCCGCAGGGGGCGCTCGGAGCCCGGGAGATCAGCGGCGCCCGGATCGGCCTGCTCGGCATGGGCGCGATCGGCACGCTCGCGGCGGAGCTGTTCACCGCGCTCGGCGCGGACGTGGCGTACTGGAGCCGGACGCGCAAGGACCTGCCGTACGCCTTCGTCGACTCACCGGGCGGGCTCGCCGCCCGCAGCGACGTCCTGATCTCGCTGCTGCCGGGCGGCGCGGCGACGCGGCACCTGGTCGACGCCGACCTGCTGGGGCGGATGCCGAAGGACGCGTACCTCATCAGCGCCGGCCGGGGGAGCGTCGTCGACGAGCAGGCGCTCATCCGGGTGCTGCAGGACAAGGGCATCGCCGGCGCCGGCCTCGACGTCTTCGAGGTCGAGCCGCTGCCGACCGACAGCCCGCTCCGGACGCTGCCGGACGTCTTCCTGACCTCGCACAACGCCGGTGCCTCCCGCGAGGCGGCGCTGGCGATCCTGACGATGTCGCGCGACAACGTCGCCCGCGCGGTGGCCGACGAGCCGCTGCAGCACGTCGTCAACGACGTCCCGACCACCGCCCGCAAGCGCTGAGAGGAACCCGCGATGACCACCACCAGCGAGCTGCTGCTCGAGGCGTACGGCCGGATCGACGAGGTCGTCCACCAGTCGGTCGAGGGACTCGACGAGGCGACGCTCACCGCCAGGCCCGCGCCCGGCGCCAACACCATCGCGTGGCTGGTCTGGCACCTCGCGCGGGTGCAGGACGACCACGTCGCGGGCGTCGCCGGCACCGAGCAGGTCTGGGAGCGCGACGGCTGGGTCGATCGCTGCGACCTGTCGGTCCCGCGGGACACCATCTGGTACGGCTTCGACGAGGCGCAGGTCGGCGAGGTCCGCATCCCGGCCGAGCTCCTGCTCGGCTACTTCGACGCGGTCTCGGCGGCCACGCGCGAGTACCTCGCGGGCCTCGTCGACGGCGACCTCGACCGCGTGGTCGACGACAGCTACGACCCGCCGGTGACGCTGGCCGCGCGCCTGGTCAGCGTGCTGTCCGACGACCTGCAGCACGCGGGCCAGGCCGCGTACGTCCGGGGCATCCTGATGCGAGGATGACGGCCGGACCAACCAGGGGAGCAGCAGTGGCGCGGACGTTCAGCCAGATCGGGGTCGTCGGGCTCGGGACGATGGGTGCCGGCATCGCGGAGGTCCTCGCACGCGCCGGCCTCGACGTCGTGGGGGTGGAGACCGACGAGGATGCGGCGGAGCGCGGGCGTGCCTACCTGCAGCACTCGACCGACCGGGCGGTGCAGCGCGAGAAGCTCACGGCCGACGAGCAGGCCACGCTGCTGGGCCGCATCACGATCGGCACCGAGCTCGCCGCCGTGAAGGACTGCGAGCTGGTCATCGAGGCGATCCCCGAGCGCCTCGCGCTCAAGCAGGAGCTGTTCACCGCCCTCGACGAGCTGGCCGACCCGGCCACGATCCTCGTCACCAACACCAGCGCACTGAGCGTCACCGAGATCGCCGTCGCGACCAACCGGCCGAGCCGCGTCGTCGGCATGCACTGGTTCAACCCCGCGCCGGTGCAGGACCTCGTCGAGGTGATCCGTACGGTCGTCGCCGACCCCGCCGTCATCGACGACGTCGTCGCGCTCGCCGAGCAGTGCGGCAAGCGGCCCGTCGTCGCCGGCGACCGCGCGGGCTTCATCGCCAACGCGCTGCTGTTCGGCTACCTCAACAACGCCCTCCACATGTACGAGAGCCGCTACGCGACGCGCGAGGACATCGACGCCGCGATGCGCTTCGGCTGCGGCCACCCGATGGGCCCGCTCGCGCTGCTCGACCTGATCGGGCTGGACTCCGCGTACGAGATCCTCGACACGATGTACCGGCAGAGCCGCGACCACCTGCACGCGCCGGCGCCGCTGCTCAAGCAGCTGGTCACGGCCGGGCACCTCGGGCGCAAGACCGGCCGCGGGCTGTACACCTACGACGGTCCGGACTCGCCGCGTGTGACGTCGGCGCCGGAGCCGGCGACCATCGCGGCCGGCTCCCCGCGCGAGGTGACGGTGATCGGCGTCGTCGGCACCGGCACGATGGCGACCGGCATGATCGAGGTCTGCGCGAAGTCCGGGTACCAGGTCGTCTTCCGGGCGCGCAGCGAGGAGAAGGTCGCGGCGGTGCGGGCCGCCGTCGAGCGTTCGCTCGACAAGCAGGTGCAGCGGGGCAGGCTCGACGAGACCGCGAAGCTGACTGTGCTGCAGGCGATCTCGGGTACGACGGAGCTCGACGACCTGTCCGGCTGCGACCTGGTCATCGAGGCGGTCGTCGAGGAGCTCGGCGTCAAGAAGGCGCTGTTCGCCGCGCTCGACGAGGTGTGCAAGCCCGGCGCGGTGCTCGCGACGACGACCTCGTCGCTGCCGGTGATCGAGTGCGCGCAGGCGACCTCGCGGCCGTCCGACGTCATCGGCATGCACTGGTTCAACCCGGCGACGGTGATGCGGCTGGTCGAGGTCGTGCCGACGGTCGCGACCTCGCCCGACGTCCTCGCGACCGTCGTCGCGGTCTGCGGCGCGACCAAGAAGGTGCCGGTGGTCTGCGGCGACCGGGCGGGCTTCATCGTCAACGCGCTCCTCTTCCCGTACCTCAACAACGCGGTTCGCATCCTCGAACAAGGTGTCGGCACCAAGGAGGGCATCGACGCCGCGATGAAGGGCGGGTGCGGGTTCCCGATGGGACCTCTCGCGCTGCTCGATCTCGTGGGACTCGACACCTCGGTGGCGATTCTCGACGCCCTTTACGCTGAGTACGCCGACGCGAACTACGCGCCCGTGCCGCTGCTGCGACGGATGGTGAGCGCCGGCCAACTCGGTCGCAAATCCGGCGCGGGATTCTTTCAGTACTAACGCCACGGATCGGAGGTCACATGAAGGAGCGCTCCAAGCCCTGGGTGATCCGGACCTATTCGGGTCACTCGAGCG
>CAJCIY010000198.1 GCA_903970495.1 Candidatus Melainabacteria bacterium
CGACGATCGCCGTGAGCGTCTCGGACCCGGTGGCCCCGACCTGCTGCCCGACCGCCAGCGCACCCGCGACGACGACCGCCGACACGTGCACCAACCCGCCCGCGTGCGTGTCGTCGAAGTCGAGCGCGTGGATCAGCGCGCCGGTGCCGAGCGCCGCGGCCGGCGCGCCGACGGCGTCGGCGGCAGCGTCGCCGAGGACCCTGGCCTCGGGCGGGCCGCCGAGCCCGCGGGCCACGGTGAGCGTCGGGCGGGCATCGCCGGTCCGCCGTGCGGCCAGGGCGTTGCCCATGGCGTCGAGCAGGTGACGGCGCGCCGCGTGGCGTACCTCGTCGGGCACGTCCGCCGGCCGCAGTCCGACCAGCCAGCGCGCGCAGTCCGAGGCGACCGTCATCGAGCGCTCAGCTCTCCACCGGCAGCGGCGCCGTCGGGTGCTGGGCCGGACCCGCGCCGAACGCGCCCTCGGCGACGAGCCGGGCGACCGTCGCCTCGTCGTACCCGAGCTCGGCGACGACCGCGGCGAAGTCCTCGTTGCGCGTCGGCGCCCGCCGGTAGTCGACCGGCTCGGTGCCGACCCGTACGGGGGAGGCGAGCGTCTTGACCGACCCGTAACGCGGGTGCGGGGCCTCGACGACCAGGCCGCGGGCCCGCGTGTGGGGCTCGCGCAGCGCGCCGCCGACGTCGTTGATCGGGCCGCACGGCACCCGCGCGGCGTACAGCGGGGTGAGGCACTCCTCGACGGTGCGGTGCCGGAAGCACTCCTCGAGCACCGGCACCAGGACGTCGGCGTGGCGCTGCCGGTCGGCGAACGTGGCGAAGCGCGGGTCCGCCGCCAGGTCCGGCCGTTCCAGCGACTGGACCAGGGCCTGCCAGAACTTCTCCTTCGCGCAGCCGACGACGAGCCAGCCGTCCTTGGCCTCGAACGCCTGGAACGGGACGAGCGACGGGTGCGCGGAGTGGTGCGTCCGCACCGGCTCGAAGCCCGCGTTCAGGTGCCAGGTGCCGGGATAGGTCAGCAGCGAGATGGCGGTGTCGTACAGGCTGATGTCGCAGTCCATCCCGACGCCGTCCCGCCGCGCCGCGTGCAGGCCCGCGAGCAGCGCGATCGCCGCCACGAGGCCCCCCGAGAAGTCGACGAGCGACAGGCCGCTCTTGGTCGGCGGACCGCCCGGCTCGCCCGTGATGCTCATCCACCCCGCGAGCCCCTGCAGGACGTAGTCGTACCCGGGCTCGTTGGCCCGCGGCCCGGTCATGCCGAAGCCGGTGAGCGAGCAGCACACGATGGCCGGGTTGAGGTGCTTCAGGTCCTCGTACCGGATGGCGAGCGCCTCGGGGACGTCGCCGCGGAGGTTGGAGTACACGGCGTCGGCACCCCGGACGAGGTCCTCGAAGACCGCGCGTCCCGCCGGGGTGCGGACGTCGAGCGACAGGCTGCGCTTGTTGCGGTTGAAGGTCTCGAAGAACAGCGAGTCCTCGCCCTCGGTGTACGGCGGGACGTAGCGACCGACGTCGCCGCCGGTGGACGGCTCCTCGATCTTGATCACGTCCGCTCCCAGGTCGGCCAGGTGGACGCTGCCGAACGGCCCGGCGCCGTACTGCTCGAGGGAGATGATCCTGACGTCCGCAAGCGGTCTCATCGTCGTCCCTCCGAGCCGCTCATGTCGTCCCCACCATCGTCACCAGCTGGTCCTGTACGGATCGGGTCACCTCGTCGGAGACGTAGTGCGTGGGGGGTGAGAGCTTCACCGCGTCGGCGAGCCCGTCGTAGCCGTGCAGCCGCTCGCGCACCTCGTCGGGCGTGCCGGCGATGGTGAGGGCGTCGACCATCTCGTCCGGGACGGCGGCGATCATCGCGTCCTCGTCACCGGTGCGGAACGCGGCCTGGCACCGGCGCGCCTCGTCGAGGAAGCCGTGGAACTCGAAGAACGGCTCGTAGGTGCGGACCGTCGCATAGAACGCCACCAGCCCGGCCGCCCACCGGCGCGCCTGTCGGCCGTCGTGCCACGGCACGCAGCAGGCGGAGGCGACGACGTCGACGTCGGTGGCCGGCCGCGCGGCCTGGTCGGCACCGAAGCGGAGGTTGGGCAGGATGACCTGCTCGAGGTACGACGGGGAGCCGAGCTCGTGGGCGATCCAGCCGTCGCCGATCCGACCGGCGAGGCGCGTCATGGCCGGGCCGGTCGAGGCGAGGTAGACCGGGATGCGGCGGCGGCGCGGGGCGAACGGCCGCCGGTAGTGGCGGATCGACATCGGCTCGTACTCGCCGGGCAGGTCGATGTCCTCGCCGGAGTCCGCGTGCGCGACGAAGTGCCGGATGTCGCGGACCACCTCCTCGAGGTGGCCGACGGGCTTGCCCCAGCGGGCGTTGTGCCACGACTCGTTCAGTCGCTGGACCCCGCTGCCGAGCCCGAGGACGAGCCGGCCGCCGGACAGCTCGTCGACGTCGAGCGCCTCGAGAGCCGTGGTCATGGGGGAGCGGACGAACGCCAGCGAGATGGCGGTTCCGAGGGTGACGGTGCTCGTCTCCGCCGCGATGGCGGCCAGTGTGACCGGCGCGCTGCGGTGCAGCTCGGGCACCCAGACCGCCTGCGCCCCTGCCGCCTCGGCGCGCACGGACACCTCGGTGAGCTCGGCGAGGGAGCTGCCCCACGGCGCGAGGGTGAGCCTCATCCGCTCGGCCGTGCGCCGTCGGCGGTGAGCGGCACCCGACCGACCGGGAACTGGTCGTCGAGCGCGGCCGCGCCGCGGCGGTAGACGTAGAAGGTGCGCAGGAAGCTGCACACCTCTTCGCCGTCCTGGTTGAGGGTGCGCGTCCGGACCGTGACGATGCCGGCGTGCGGCCGGCTCGCCGACTCGCGCGTGCCGGTGACCAGCGACTCCGACCAGAGCGTGTCGCCGGCGTACACCGGCTTGGTCATCCGGATGTCGTCCCAACCGAGGTTCGCGAACGCGTTCTGCGTGATGTCGGTGACGCTCTGCCCGACCGCGATCGCGACCGTCAGGGTGGACACCACGATCGGCCGGCCGAACTCCGACTTCGCGGCGTACACGGCGTTGAAGTGCATCTGGTTGGTGTTCATCGTGAGCAGCGTGAACCAGGTGTTGTCGGTCTCCGTGACGGTGCGGCCGAGTGGGTGTTGGTAGAGGTGGCCGACCTCGAAGTCCTCGAAGAACCGGCCGGACCAGCCTGGCTGAGCTGACACCCGACTCCTCCTCAACGACCCTGAACGGATGCCGAGAGAGTACATCAGACAATAACATTGGGAAGGCCCTGCATAGCGTTTCCGGGTGCTACGGTGCGGCGATGGCCGCCTACTCCGTCCACCTGTCCAACGTGTGGGCCGAAGCCGGTACGGGGTCGTCGTCGGGCTACACGATGATCGACTCGCTGCTGTACCTCCCGGCGGGCAGCGCACCGGACGTCCCCCGGCCAGGCGTGGTCTTCGTGCCGGGCTGGGCCGCCTACCCGTACGACCGGCTGGCGCGGGAGCTCGGGCCGCTGCTCGCCTCGGCAGGCGTCGCGGTGGTGTCGATCGGGCTGCGCCGGCGCGGCGGCGAGGGGCAGTTCCTCTCGCCCTTCCCTGACAGCGACCAGCGCGACATCCGCGTCGCGCTCGACGCGCTGTCGCGCTACGGCGTCTTCGCCGCCGCGCTCGTCGGCCAGGACGTCGGTGCCCTGTCCGTCGCGCGCTACGCCGCGAGCGCGGGCGACAACCGCGTGCTCGCCGTCGCCGCCGTCGACCCCATCGCCGACCTCGCCCGGTGGCTCGAGGACCGCATCGGCGCCGCCCGCCTCGCCGAGCTCCGCCGCCTCGCCCGCCAGACCGCGTACGAGATGAAGTCCGACCTCGTCCGCATCGACGTGGACGTGCCGCGGGCCGGCCGGCCGCCGCTGTGGATCCACCAGGCCGCGGCGCCGTTCCTCGCCTGGTGGTCGCCGAACGCGACGCTCCGGCTGCCGCACGTGCTGCAGGAGGTCGGCGCGCCGGTGCTCGCGATCAGCGACGAGGCGACCGACCTCACCGAGCTGGCGGTCAGCGACACGGTCACCACGGAGGTCGTCGACGACCGCGGGCAGCTCGCGCCCCGGCTGACGGCGTGGGCCCTCGACGTGCTGCCGCGCCCGGCCCGGCCGTCCACCTTCGAGCTCGTCGAGGTCCGTACGGACGGCGACGTGCCGCTCGTCGGCTACCTGACGACGCCGGCGGAGGACGCCCGGCGCGACGCCGCCGTGCTGGTCGTGCACGGCCTCACCACCGGACCGTTCAGCCCGATGGTCAAGCAGTTCCTGCCGCACTACACCGACCACGGCTTCACCGCGGTCGCGATGGAGACCCGGCGCTCCGGGGTGCGCTGCGTCGCCGACTCGTTCCCCGAGAACGACAACGCCGACATCGACGCCTTCGTCGCGCTGCTGCGCGAGCGCGGCTACGACAAGATCGTCCTGGTCGGCGCCAGCCTGGGCAGCCAGGCGGTCTCCCGGTACGTCGCGCGCCGGCATGACCCCGCGGTGGTCGCGGCGGTGCACCTCGCACCCACCGGCGACATGCCGACCAACACCCTCGCGAGCGTCGGGGAGCAGGAGTACGCCCGGGTGACCGCCGAGGCCGAGGCGGCCGTCGCGGCGGGTGACGGCGACACCCACCTGCTGTCCTACGACCTGACCGAGCGCGGTCCCTCGCGCTTCCACGCCTACCGCCGGACGTTCTGGCGGGCGGCCAGCTGGCTGGCCTGGTGGGGCCCGGACGCGCCGACCATGCACACCGACCTGATCGCCGAGGTCGACATCCCCGTGCTGCTGGCCAGCGGCACCGCCGACGACTACAACGACCAGGCTCGGCTGGACGAGCTCGCCGCGCGCGCCGTCCGCGCCCCGTACGTCGACCAGCTCTGGTTCGGGGCCGACCACGGCCTGCGCGGCGCGGAGGGCGAGGTCACCGCCGGCGTCGTCGAGTGGCTCGAGAAGCACGACCTCGTCGAGCGGCGCGACCCGCCCGGGGACAAGCCGCTCGCCCCCATCCAGGGCCGCATCCCGGGCGCGCACGTCTACCCCGAGGTGCCCACCGGCTGAGCGGTCGGCCCGACGCGCCACGCGCCGGACGGGATGTCGGCGGTCGCGGCGTCCGCGGGCAGCTCGGGGACGGGTACGACGAGGTCGGGCACCAGGTGCGCCGGCAGACCGCCGCGGAGCTGCTCGGCGACGGCGTGCGGGGAGAGCGGCGACCCGGTCACCCACGCGACGACGGTCGGGTCCGAGACGGCGTCCGGCGCCGGTCGGGTGCCGACGCGGGCTGCGGTCACGCCCTCGGCGACGGCCACGATCTCGGCCTCCAGGTCAGCGGCGAACAGGTAGCCGGCGCGCTTGACCACGATCGGGTGGATCGAGGCGTCCCCGACGGTGTGCAGCCGCCCGGCCGCGTCCTGCCGGACGTGCCAGCCGGTGTGCAGCCAGCCGTCCCGCCAGAGCACGGCGCTCGCCTCGGGGTCGTCGGCGTACCCGGCGGGCAGGCCGCCCGCGACCTCGCTGCGCAGGACCAGCTCACCCGGTTCGCCGTCGGCCACGTCCTCACCCGTGCCCGGCTCGACGACGCGGCCGACGAAGGGGGCGCGCACCGGTCCGACGCCGTCCTCGGGCGACGGGTCGAGGTCGGTGCCGACGGCGCCGCACACCTCGGTCTTGCCGAGGCCTGCCAGCCAGTGCACGCCGAAGCGGGC
>CAJCIY010000199.1 GCA_903970495.1 Candidatus Melainabacteria bacterium
CAGCAGCTCGGCCAGCAGCGGGCTCACGCGCGTCGGGCGGCCCGCCGCGGCCGTCAGCAGGGACAGCTCGCTGTCCTCGCGGAACCGGCTGGCGGCGAGGTCGAGCGCGCCGAGCTCGCCGGCGAGCAGCAGCCGGGCCTCGTCCAGTGCGGCCGGTTCGGTGACGACGACCCGGCACTCGCACCCGATGGCCCGCCAGGCCGCGGCGGCCGTGACCCGTTCGGCCGCGAGCGTGGTCACGAGCCGCTCGAGGTCGTGTCGGCCTGGGTCGTGGTGGTGGCGACGGGCGCCGGGCTCGTGGTCGTGGTCGTCGCGGTGCCGGCGCTGCTGGTGGTCGACGAGCCGGTCGTGGTCCGCGTCGTGGTCCCGGTCGTCGTCCCGGCCGTGGTCCCGGCCGTGGTCCCGGCCGTGGGCGCTGTCGTCGACGTCGTGCTCGTCTTCGTACCCGTTGTGGTGGAGGTGGTCTTGGTGGTGGCGCCGTGGGTGGGCGCCGCCACGGCGACCCCGACGCCGACGGCACCCGCGATGCCGACCGCACCCGCCGCGACGGTGGCGACCGTCATCGCCCGCCGACCACGGCGGCGGGTGTCCGGTCCGGACTCGTGCGGCGTCATGGGATGACGGTGGTCGTGTGGGGTGAGCGCCACCTGTGCCCTTCCTGAGGGGACCGTATGAGCCCGGGCCGGCCCGGCGCGCGGCGAGCGTGAGATGGTTGTGGTGCTACAACGATCGTACCGGTGCGAGGGGAGAGCCATCATGGAGGAGCTGTCCGCCGCCCGCCGCCG
This sequence comes from Candidatus Melainabacteria bacterium, assembly GCA_903970495.1. Classification (GTDB taxonomy): domain Bacteria; phylum Actinomycetota; class Actinomycetes; order Mycobacteriales; family CAJCIY01; genus CAJCIY01. The sequence continues at coordinate 786 of CAJCIY010000199.1, forward strand.
CGGCATCCTCGTCATCTGCTGCTTCAGCCTGTTCATCGTCGGCATCGACGTGACGATCGTGAACGTCGCGCTCCCGTCCATCCGGACCTCGCTGCACGCCTCGACCGACGGGCTGCAGTGGACGGTCGACGCGTACACGCTGGTCATCGCGAGCCTGCTCATGCTGTCGGGCTCGACGGCCGACCGGGTGGGCCGGAAGAAGATCTTCCAGCTCGGGCTGGTGCTGTTCTCGCTCGGCTCGCTGCTGTGCAGCCTGGCGCCGAACCTCGGCTGCCTGATCGCGTTCCGCGCGGTGCAGGCCGTCGGCGGTTCGATGCTCAACCCGGTCGCGATGTCGATCATCACGAACGTCTTCACCGACGCCCGCGAGCGCGCGACCGCGATCGGCATCTGGGGCGCCGTGGTCGGGGTCAGCCTCGCGCTCGGCCCCGTGATCGGCGGCGCGCTCGTCGACTCGGTCGGCTGGCGAGCGATCTTCCTGATCAACGTGCCGGTGGGTGTCGCCGCCTGGCTGCTGACTCGGGCCTACGTGCCGGAGTCCCGCGCCCCGCACGGGCGCAAGCTCGACCCGCCGGGGCAGGCGCTCGTCATGGTCGGGCTGACGACGCTCGTGGCCGCGATCATCGAGGGCCCCCGGTACGGCTGGGGCTCGCTGCTCATCGCCGCGCTCTTCGTGGTCGCCGTCGCGGCCTTCGTCGGCCTCGTCGCCTGGGAGCTGCGGACCGCCGAGCCGCTCATCGACGTGCGGTTCTTCCGGTCGGTCCCGTTCGCGTCGGCCACCGTCATCGCCGTCGCCGCGTTCATGTGCCTGGCCGGCCTGCTGTTCCTCAACACCCTCTACCTGCAGGACGTCCGCGGTGACAGCGCGCTCGACGCGGGGCTCTACACGCTGCCGCTCGCGGGTCTCACCGTCCTGGCCGCGCCGCTCTCGGGCCGGCTCGTCGGCAGCCGTGGCACCCGCATCCCGCTCGTCGCCGCCGGTGTCGGTATCGCCGTCGCCGGGCTGCTGCTGGTCGGCCTGTCGGCGAGGACCCCGTACTGGCAGCTGATCGGAGCGTACGTCGCCTTCGGCATCGGCTTCGGCCTGGTGAACGCGCCGATCACGAACACGGCGGTCTCGGGCATGCCGCGGTCGCAGGCCGGCGTCGCGGCGGCCGTCGCCTCGACGAGCCGGCAGGTCGGGTCGTCGCTGGGCGTCGCCCTGCTCGGCTCGCTCGTCGTCGGCCGCATCACCGGCCCGATCGCGACCCGCTTCAGCGCCGCCTCGCACCTCGGCTGGTGGCTGCTCACGGCTCTCGGCGTCACCATCGTGGTCGTGGGGCTGGCGTCGACGACGCAGGCGGCCCGGCGCACCGCGGTCGCCACCGCCGAGCGGCTCCGCGAGCCGGAGATCGTCGACGACCGGCCGATGCCCGCGCATGCCCGCTGACGACCCGGCCGTCGTCTGGCGGGCGCTGCGGGACGCGGTCCTCGGCGGCGACCGCCGCCGTGAGGTCAGTGCCGAGCTGGGGCTGTCGATCATCAAGGTACGGCTGATCCGGCTGCTGACCGACGGGCCGCTGGCCCAGCGCGACATCGCCGCGGCGCTGGTCACCGACCCCGCCTACACGACCGTCGTCGTCCGCGACCTGGAGCAGCGCGGCCTGGTCAGCCGCTGCCGCAGTCCGCAGGACGGCCGGGTACGCCTGGTCTCGCTGACCGCCGAGGGCAAGGAGCTCGCCGCCCGGGCCGAGGAGGTGCTCGACCGGCCGCCGACGTGGCTGATGTCGCTGCCGGCCGGCGAGCGGCTGGTGCTCGGCCGGGCGCTCAGCGCCGCTGGCTGAGCGAGGCCAGCCAGCGGTTGTACGCCAGGTGCTGCTCCTCGTCGGAGTCGACGTCGACGTCGGTCTGCGCGCCGGCGTCGGGAGCGCCGTTGGCCACGAGCATCCCGACGCGCGCCCGCTCGTACCAGCCGGGGGTCTCGGGCTTGGCCTCGGAGTGCCGCGCCCAGCCGATGTAGAGGGCGACCGGGACCAGCGCCATCAGGCCGTCGCCGACGACCCACATCAGTGCGCCGCCGAGGTGCGTGTCGTTGATCATCGTCGGACCCCAGCCGGGGTGCGCCAGCGTCGCGATCGGCACCACCGACTGCATCAGCACGATGCCGACGAAGGCGTCGACGGCCATCGCCAGCATCACCATGAGCAGCCGGCCGGGGAACGACAGCCGCCAGCGGACCGGCGCGTTGCCGACGGCGGCGGTGAAGAAGTGGATCCCGGCCGCGAGGTAGAGCACGTGCTCGACCTGGCCCGCCCACGGGTGCGCCATGACGTAGCCCATGAAGCCGGTCAGGTGGGTGCCCACGATGACCACCACGTACGTGCCGAAGGCGGTCGGCGCAGCGAAGACGTAGGACATCACCGGCCGGTCGACGAGCCGCCGCAGCGACCCGGACGGGTGGGTTGCGAGCAGCATCGTCAGCGGCCGGCCGAGCACCAGGAACGCGGGCACGACCATCAGCAGCAGCAGGTGCTCGAGCATGTGCGCGGAGAACAGCGTCATGTCGTAGACGGCGACCGCGGAGTTCAGCGTCACCGCCAGCAGCAGCAGGCCGAACCCGAACGCGAGCGTGCGCCCGACCGGCCACCGCCTGCCGGTGGCCCGGCGGTAGCGCGCGGCGCCGACCCCGTACGCGAGGATCGCGAGGCCGATGCCGACGTCGAACAGCACGTCGCCCTGCCACGCGGTGAACGCGGTGTGGGCGGTCAGCGGCCGCAGGTAGGTGATGGTCTGGCCGGCGCGGCACAGCGCGAGCGGCAGCACCGGGCCGTCGTGGTGGGTGATGCCGCGGGCGACCACTGCGCCCACCACGGCCACGGCGACGAGCGTCGCCGCCGACAGCCGCGCGCGCAGGGTCACGAGCGATGAGGGTAGGCCGTACGGTCCTCTCATGGCTCGCCGTGACCGCGTGCCGGACATCCGCTCGCTGACCGACCGGGAGCGGCGGGACGCCGACATCGACCGGCGGAAGCGGCGCTACCTGTGGGTGATGGGGCCGTACCTGGTCCTGGTGGTCCTGGGGTTCTTCGTGCTGCCGTCGCGCACCGCCCGGATCGTGGTGCTGCTGGTCGCGATCGCGGTGCCGCCGGTCGCCGCGATCCTCGCCAACGCCGGCCGCCGCTGACGCTTCCGGGTCGTCGGGACGGCGAGCCGGCGTGGGGCGCGGTCGCTTCGCTCCGCCGTTGCCCCAGGCCGGCGTCACCGCCCCGACCGGGCGGGCGGCTGCCCGGCCCCGCGGCGGGTCTGCTGTGCTGAGCCCATGACACAGACACGCGTGGTGCAGGTGGTCGACGGCGGCAAGGGCCTCGAGCTCGTGGAGCGCGACCTGCCGACCGCCGGTCGCGGTGAGGTGCTCGTCCGGGTCGAGGCGTGCGGGGTCTGCCACTCCGACGCCTTCACCGTCGAGGGCTGGATGCCCGGCATCGTCTACCCCCGCGTACCCGGTCACGAGATCGCCGGCCGCATCGAGGCGGTCGGCGAGGACGTCGTCCCCTGGGAGGTCGGGCAGCGGGTCGGGGTGGGCTGGTTCGGTGGCAACTGCGGCCACTGCGACCCGTGCCGGCGCGGCGACCTGATCAGCTGCGTCAACGGGCTCGTGCCCGGCATCGCCTACGACGGCGGGTACGCCGACCACGTCGTCGTCCCGCAGGGGGCGCTGGCCTCGATCCCCGACGAGCTGTCCGCGCAGGACGCGGCCCCGCTGCTCTGCGCCGGCATCACGACCTTCAACGCGCTGCGCGAGAGCGGGGCGCGTCCCGGCGACCTCGTCGCGATCCTCGGCATCGGCGGTCTCGGGCACCTCGGCGTGCAGTTCGCGCGGCGGATGGGCTTCGAGACGGTCGCGATCGCCCGCGGCACGGACAAGCGGGAGCAGGCGCTGGCGCTGGGGGCCCACCACTACGTGGACTCGACCGGGTCCGACGTGGCCGAGGCGCTGCAGGCCCTCGGCGGAGCGGTCACGATCCTGGCGACCGTGACCGCCCCGGACGCGATGAGCGCGGCGGTCGGCGGCCTGCGTCCGCGCGGCCGGATGGTGGTCGTCGGCGCCTCGGGCGACCCGATGCAGATCCCCCCGTTCGCGCTGATCCCCGGCAGCACCGGCGTGGTCGGTCACGCGTCCGGCACGTCGAAGGACTCCGAGGACACCCTGCGCTTCAGCGTGCTGCAGGACGTACGACCGACGATCGAGACCTACCCGCTCGAACGCGCCGCCGAGGGCTACGCCCGGATGATGAGCGGCGACGCGCGCTTCCGGGTCGTGCTCACGACCGGCGCCTGACGGGACAACACGGGCCGCGCTGTGACGCGGATCTCGAAACGGAACGGTTGCGTATCGCTCGGGCGTCTCTTACTGTCCCACCAGTACGAAACGAATCCGTTTCGTTTCGCTGACGGGGGGACCGCCGATGACGCCGGACCAGCTCGCCGCCCGACGCGGCCGGCCCCGCGACCAGGCTCGTGACCTCGAGCTGATGACCGCGGCACTCGACCTCGTCGCCGAGGTCGGGTACGACCGGGTGTCGATGGAGGCGGTGGCCACCGCCTGCTCGGCCAGCAAGGCCACGATCTACCGGCGCTGGCCGTCGAAGGCGGCGCTCGTCGCCGCCGCTCTCAGCTGCCGGGAGAAGCACCCCCACACCGACGTGGCGTTCTCCGGCGACATCCGGCAGGACATGGTCGACGGCCTGGTGCAGATGGCGCAGTCCATCCAGGACGACGACATGAACCTGCTGATCGGCCTGCTCGGCGCGATGCGCAGCGACCCGGAGCTCGCGCGCGAGCTGCGGTCGCAGATGATCAACGAGAAGCGCGAGGCGGGTCGGGCCTGGACCCGCGAGGGCATCGCGGCTGGCCAGCTGCTGCCCGGGACCGACCTGGCCCTGGTGCAGGACATCGGCCCCGCTCTGATCTTCACCCGCCTGATGGTGACCGGCGAGCCGGTCGACGAGGAGTTCTGCGTTCGTCTCGTCGACGAGGTCCTGCTGCCGCTGGTCCGCAGCCACACCCCCCCAGACTCCCCGGAGAGGACCTCATGACCAGCACGACGACCGAGCTCCACGGCGCCGACACGGCGGCGGCGCCCGACCCGAAGCGCTGGTGGGCGCTGTGCTTCCTGGCCATCACGCAGCTGATGATCGTGCTCGACGCGAGCGTCGTGAACATCGCGCTCCCCCACGCCCAGGCCGACCTCCACATCACCGAGGCCAACCGGCAGTGGGTCGTCACCGCGTACACGCTGGCGTTCGGCGGGCTGCTGCTCCTCGGCGGCCGCATCGCGGACTTCGCCGGCCGCAAGCGGACCCTGATCGTCGGCCTCGTCGGCTTCGCGGCGGCCAGCGCTCTCGGCGGCGCGTCGGTCGACCAGGCGATGCTCTTCGGCGCCCGGACCCTGCAGGGCGCCTTCGCCGCGCTGATGGCGCCGGCTGCGCTCGCCCTCATCACCGTCACGTTCACCGAGGCCAAGGAGCGGGCGACCGCGTTCGGCGTCTACGGCGCGATCGCCGGCGGGGGCGCGGCCCTCGGGCTGATCCTCGGCGGTGTGCTGACCCAGGTGTCCTGGCGGCTCTGCCTCTACGTCAACGTCCCGGTCGCGGTCATCACCGTCATCGGCTGCCTGACCGTGGTCCGGGAGAGCAAGGCGCAGGGCAGCACCTCCTACGACCTGCCCGGCGCGGCGACCGTCACCGGTGGCCTGGTCTCGCTGGTGTTCGGGTTCACCGAGGCGGCCAAGGTCGGCGTCGGCTGGCTCGACCCCGTGACGCTGGCCTTCCTGATCGTCGCCGTCGTCCTGCTCACCGCGTTCGTGCTCATCGAGATGCGCGTCGACCACCCGCTGCTGCCCTTGCGCGTCGTGCTCGAGCGCAACCGCGGCGGGAGCTTCCTGGCCTCGGGCCTCGTCGGCGCCGGCCTGTTCGCGATGTTCCTGTTCCTCACGTACTACTTCCAGAGCAACCTCGGCTACTCGCCGCTGCGCTCGGGCTTCGCGTTCCTGCCGTTCGGTATCGGCATCATCGTGTCGGCGGGCATCGCCGCCCAGCTGCTGAACCGCGTCGGCCCGCGGATCCTCATGATCACCGGCCTCGCCAGCGGTGTCGCCGGCATGCTCGTGCTGCTGACGATCACCGACTCGACCAGCTGGGTCGCGCACGTCCTGCCGTCCGAGCTGCTGATCAGCCTCGGCATGGGCCTGGTGTTCGTCCCGCTCTCCAGCGTCTCCCTCATCGGCATCGCCGAACACGACGCCGGCGTCGGGAGCGCGCTGCTCAACACCACGCAGCAGATCGGCGGTGCGCTGGGCACGGCGTTGCTGAACACGCTGTTCGCGAGCGCCGTCGCGTCCTACCTCGTGGCCCACCACGGCCAGAACGGACCGGCCTCGGTGCACGGCTACCACGTCGCCTTCGCGGTCGGGGCCGGCATGCTCGCGATCGGCCTGGTCGTCGTGATCGCCCTCGTACGGGCCGGCCGCGACGACATCCCCGCCGAGGGTGCGGTCGCCCTCTAGCCCAGCAGATGTGACGAACGGCCCGCGGATCAGCGCAGATCCGCGGGCCGTTCGTCGTATCCGGCCCCGGTCACCAGCCGCCGTCGATCCGCCAGGTGTCGGTCGGCTGCGGCGACGCGGAGCTGTCGGCATCGGTGTACGGCCGGGCGGTCGCCGTCATCCGGTCGAGCTCCGCCCCGGCGACGACGGCGGTCGGCATCATCGCGCCGTGGGCGAGGCGTACCAGCTCCCGGGTCGGCAGCCGGGTCGTCGAGGCCGCCACGACCACGTTGCCGAACCGCTTCGTGCGGACGGCCGGGTCGCTGCGGATCAGGACGTGGCCGAAGACGGCGCGTACGCCGGCGAGCAGCCGACGGGTGTAGTCCAGCGGCGGCCCGTCGGCGACGTTGGCCAGGAACAGTCCGCCGCGCCGCAGCACCCGCGCCGCGTCGGCGAGCGCCTCGAGCGTGGTGAGGTCGGCGGGCACCCGTCCGCCGGCGAACGCGTCGAGGACCACCAGGTCGGCGGACGCGTCGGTCAGCCCGGCGAGGCCGGCACGCCCGCGCTCCGGGCGCACCCGGATGCCGGACCGCTTCGGCAGTGGCAGCCGGTCGCGGACGAGGGCGGTCAGCGCCGCGTCGGGCTCGAAGACGATCTGCGAGGAGCCCGGTCGTACCGCGTGCAGGAACCGCGGGAGGGTCAGCGCGCCGCCGCCGATGTGGGTGACGTCGAGCCGCAAGCCCGCCGGGAAGACGCTCCCGATCACGTCGGCGAAGCCCTGCACGTAATCGAACTCGAGGTAGGTCGGGTCCTCGAGGTCGACGTAGGACTGCCCGATCCGGTCGAGGGTCAGCAGCCAGCCACCCGGCCGGGCGTCGTCGGCGAGCAGCTCGACGAAGCCGGTGTCGGTCGGGTGTCCCGGCAGGTAATCGTCGTCGGTGCCCGCCACGGGACGACCGTAAGCGCCCTCGACCCGGAGACGGGGGTCAGCGGTGCGCCGCGACGAACGCGCCGAAGCTGTTCGGCGGGTGGCCGGTCACCCGTGCGACGACGTCGGTCGGCTGCTGGTTGTTCCCGGCCACGACCTCCGCGTCGACCCAGGCCATCAGAGCGGCGGTCAGCCCGGGCAGACCCGCGCGCAGCAGGTGCTGGCGGAGCTCCTCCATCGACACCGCGACGTGGCGTAGCCGAGCAGCGCGGCCACCTCGTCCCACGACAGCG
>CAJCIY010000200.1 GCA_903970495.1 Candidatus Melainabacteria bacterium
GTGGTCGGTCTGCAGCCGGGTGAGCGAGCCGTCGATCGCCTCGAGGATGTGCTTGCGCGAGAGGCCGCAGTCGTTGGGGCCCTTGGGGCCGGTCGGCCAGTAGACCTTCGTGAAGATCTCGACCGACTCGCGGCGCTCGCCCTTCAGGGCCTCGCCCAGCACGGTCTCGGCCGCGGTGTTGGCATAGACGTCGGCGGTGTCGAAGCTGGTGATGCCCGCGTCGAGCGCGGCCTGGACGCAGGCGAGCGCCTGCTCGTTCTCGACCTGCGACCCGTGGGTCAGCCAGTTGCCGTAGGTGATCTCGGAGACCTTGAGGCCCGAGCTGCCGAGGTGACGGAACTCCATGCCCTGACCTTAGGCCGAGCCCTACTCCGCAGGACGCAGGCTCATCGGCCCGTAGACGACGCGGCCGTCCTGCAGCAGCGTCACCCCGGCGACGCCGGCCGACAGCAGGTCCGGCCACAGCTCGCCGACCCACGACTCGGCGTCGGACTGGGTCGGGAACTGCTCGCCGACCTCGACCCCCGCCGGGGTCACGGTCTCGCCCGCCACGTCCTCGCAGCGCCAGGTCCAGGACATGACGGCGAGCGTACGGGCTTGGATGGGGCCGTGGACCTCGCACCCCGGCCATCGGCGCCGGCTGAGCCCTCTGAGCCGTCGGTGCCGTCGGTGCCGTCGGTGCCGTCGGTGCCGTCGCCCGACGTCCCCGGCCTCGACACCGACGCCATCGCGGCGACCCGCGGCCTGGTCGCCGACGACCCGCGGTTCGGCCGGCTGCTCGACGCGGTCGTCTGGGCGGCGGGTGCGCAGGCCGCGTGCCCGCCCCGGCCGTACGCGTCGCCGGTGGTGCTGCTGGTCGGCGCGGGCGAGGCACTGGTCGAGGACGGGCTGCCCGAGCGGCGGCTGACGGCCGGCGAGCCACCCGGCGCGTACGAGGTCGGCACCGCCGCGGTCGACGCCGAGGTCGACGGCGGCGCGGACCTGCTGCTCGTCGGCGCCTCCGGCCGCGGGCTCGACGCGGCGGCCGCGGTGGTGTCGGTGCTCACCGGCCGCGAGCCGGTGGCGTGCGTCCGCCGGGGTGGGGACGCCGCGGCCTGGACGGCGTCGGTGACCGCCGTACGCGACGCCCGACGCCGCGGGAAGCCCTGCGCCGCAGCACCTCTCGCGCTGCTCGCGGAGGTCGGAGACGCGGACCTCGCGCTGCTGACCGGCGTGCTGGTGCAGGCCGCGGTCCGCCGTACGCCGGTCCTGCTCGAGGGTCTGACCGCCTGCGCCGCGGGCCTCGTGGCGGAGGCGTACGCGCCGGGGTGCTCGCTGTGGTGGGCGCTCGCGAGCAGCGACGGCGACCCGGCGGCGGGGTTCGCGGCAGCGGCGCTGGAGCTCGACCCGCTGCTCGACCTCGGCCTCGGGTTCCCGGCGCTGACGGGCAGCCGCCTCGCCCTGCCGCTGCTGCAGGCGGCCATCGGCGCCGTGCCCCGCGACTAGCGGGTCGAGGGCTGCACGAACGGCGGTCGCATCACGGTGAAGACACCCGTGCGGCCGCGGACGTCGACGTGGACGGTGTCGCCCTCGGACACCTCGCGGCCGAGCAGCGCCAGCCCGATGCCGACCTTGCGGGTGGGGCTGAACGTGCCGGAGGTGACCTCGCCGACCGGGGTGCCGGTCGTCGACGAGACGGCCATGTGCTGGCGCGGGATCGAGCGGTCCGACGCGAGCAGGCCCCAGAGCATGCGGTCGGCACCTCGCGCCCGCTCGCGCAGCAGCACCTCGCGGCCCCAGAACCGCGGCTTGTCCCAGCCGACCGCCCAGGTCGTGCGGGCCTGGACCGGCGTGATCTCGAGCGAGAGGTCCCGGCCGTGCAGCGGGTATCCCATCTCGGTGCGCAGGGTGTCGCGGGCGCCGAGCCCGCAGGGCCTGATGCCGAAGTCGGCACCGGCCGCGAGCAGCGCGTCCCACAGGTCGCCGGTGTCCTCCCAGCGCGGCAGCAGCTCGTACCCCTTCTCGCCGGTGTAGCCGCTGCGGCAGACGACGACCGGGCGCCCCTCCCAGTCGGCGGCCTCGAAGCTCATGTACTCGTGGCTCGTCGGCAGCCCGACCGCAGCGAGCACGTCCTCGCTGTCCGGGCCCTGCACGGCGATGACGCCGAGGGCGTGGTGCAGGTCCTGCACGGTGACGTGCGACGGCGCCGCCGCGGTCAGCCGCCGGATCACCTCGGCGGTGTTGGCGGCGTTGGGCACGAGGAACACCTCCTCCTCGCCCCGCAGGTAGGCGATGAGGTCGTCGACGACACCGCCCTGCTCGTCGCAGCAGAGCGTGTACTGCGCCTGACCCGGCGCGATGCGGCGCAGGTCGTTGGTGAGGCACTCGTTGACGAACTCGACCGCGCGGTGGCCGCTGACGACGCCCTTGCCCAGGTGCGAGACGTCGAAGATGCCCACCCCGGTGCGTACGGCCGTGTGCTCGGCCAGCACCCCGCCACCGGGGCCGGGGTACTCGATCGGCATCTCCCAGCCGCCGAAGTCGGCGGTCTTCGCGCCGAGCGCGACGTGCCGGTCGTGCAGGGGCGAGCGGAGCAGGTCTGCCATGGCCCGAGGCTATGCCGTACAGGGTGGCTCCGGGCCGGCCGTTGCTCCGGCGCTGCGGGACTACGGTCTGGGCTTGTGACCTCGAAGATCGCTGCGAGCAGCGGAGACATCACCACCGCGACCGCCGACGCCGTCGTCGTCGCGAT
>CAJCIY010000201.1 GCA_903970495.1 Candidatus Melainabacteria bacterium
CGCCGCTCCGTCGCCGCGGCTCGTCGTCGTGCAGGCGCTGGCCAAGGGCGACCGCGGTGAGCTGGCGGTCGAGCTGCTGACCGAGGTCGGCGTCGACGAGGTGGTGCCGTGGCAGGCGGCGCGCTCGATCACCCGCTGGGACACCGCCCGCGCGGCCAAGGGTGTCGCCCGCTGGCAGCGGGTGGCCGACGCCGCCGCGGAGCAGTCGCGGCGGGTGTGGTGGCCCGAGGTCTCGCCGCTCGCGACGACGGCCGACGTCGCCCTGCTCGTGGGCCAGGCCGACCTCGCGGTCGTGCTGCACGAGGGCGGTGAGGAGCCCGTCGCGGCGCTGCCGGCGCCCGCGGGCACGGTCCTGCTGGTCGTCGGCCCGGAGGGCGGCGTCGACGGCCGCGAGCTCGCGACCTTCGCCGCGGCCGGCGCCCGGGTGTGCCGGCTCGGCGCGGAGGTGCTGCGGACCTCGAGCGCGGGGATCGCGGCCGCGGCGGGGCTGCTGGCGCGTACGCCACGGTGGGGCGCGCCGGATCGTTAGTCTGCTGCGATTCCGAGCAGCGAGGAGGACGACGTGCGGCGCCTGACCGTGGTGCTCGCGACCGCCGCCGCGGCGCTGGTCGTCGGCGGCATCGGCGCCGGCATCGCGCTCGCGGCGCCCGCCTCGGCCGGTTCGCCCGGCGCCAGCCCGGCCACCCCGACGTCGTCGAGCCCGCCGGCCTCGCCGTCGTCGTCAGCGTCGTCCTCGCCGTCCCCGTCGGCGCCATCGGTGTCGCGCTCGCCCCGGCCGTCGTCGAGCCGCCCGACGACCGCACCGGTGACCCGTACGAGCACGCCGACCCACCGCGTCACGCCCACCTCGACGGCGGTCCGGACGACGTCCGCGGCGCCGCTCGTCGCCGCGACGACGAGCCGCGTCGCCGTCCCGCCCGCCTCGGCCTACCAGCCGTCCTCGTACTCGGCGTCTCCGATCGCCTCGACCTCGTTCACCGACGTCGTCGCCACCGCCTCGTCGTCGCCGGTGCCGGTGACCGCGTCGCCGTCGAGGGCCGCCTCCAGCAGCGCGACCGGCGACTCGACGGGGCGGCGGCTGGCGACGTACCTGGTCATCGCGATCGTGGTCGGCGTGCTGCTCCTGGTCGGGGGGATCGTCGGGCTGGTCAAGACCCGGGACGTCCGCCGCGGCAGGCACCGATGAGCAGCCCGGCTGCGGAGAAGCTCTCCGCGCGGCTGCGGACCGCCCAGGTCGACGCGCGCATCCCCGCGGTCAGCGCGCAGGTCAGCCGGGGTGGCGAGCAGCTGTGGGCCGACCAGGTGCACGCGGGCGCCGACCACGCGTTCCGGATCGGGTCGATCACCAAGACCTTCACCGCGGTCTCGGTCCTGCAGTGCCGCGACGCCGGGCTGCTCGAGCTCGACGACCCGCTGACCGCGCACCTCCCGGTCGACCTGCCGCCGGGCGTCACGGTCCGCCGCTGTCTCGCCCACCTCGGCGGGGTGCAGCGGGAGCCGGCGGGCGACGTCTGGGCCGGCGGCCCCGCACCCGACGACGCGGGGCTGCTCGCCGGGCTCGCCGACCGCGAGGCGCAGCTGGTGCCGGCGCGGCGGTTCCACTACTCCAACCTCGCGTACGCCCTGCTCGGCCGGGTCGTCGCCGAGCGCCGCGACGCGCCCTGGTACGACGTGGTCCACGAGCACCTGCTCGCCCCGCTGGCGCTGAGCCGGACCACCGTCGGCCCGTCCGAGCCGGCGGCGACGGGCGGCTTCACCGAGCCCTGGACCGACGTCGTGAAGCCGGAGCCGGAGTTCCCGACGCACGGCGTCGCCCCGGCCGCGCAGCTGTGGTCGACCGCGGCCGACCTCGCGCGGTGGGGCGCGTTCCTGGTCGCGCCGGACGAGGCGCTGCTCGCCGCGTCGACGGCGCAGGAGATGGCCGAGGTCCAGGTGATGGCCGACACCGCGCGATGGTCGCTGGCGTTCGGGCTCGGTGTGATGCTCTACCGCCGCGGTGAGCGGGTGTACGTCGGTCACGGCGGGGCGATGCCCGGCTTCCTGTCGACGGTGATGGCCGACCCCGAGAGCGGCACCGTCGCCGCGGTGCTGACCGCGGCCGGCCGCGACGTCGACGTCACCGGGCTGGCCGGCGGCCTGCTCGACGACGCCCTCGAGGCCGACCCGCCCAGGCCCGAGCCGTGGGCGCCAGGCGCGGAGCCGCCGGCGGGCGTGCGGCCGCTGCTCGGCCACTGGTGGACCGAGGGCAGCGAGCTGGTGATCAGCTGGCACGACCGGCTCGAGGCGCGGCTGGGCGGATCGCCGACCTGGCTCGCGCCGGCGGTGTTCGAGCCGGCAGGCGATGGCCGGTGGCTGACGGTCTCGGGGCGCGAGGCCGGCGAGATCCTGCGCGTCGTCGGGGGCGCCGAGCTGCGCTGGGCGACGTACGCGCTCACCCGGGACCCGAAGTCCTTCGGCGAGCTGTTCGAACAGCCGTAGACTTCCGGACGCGAGCATCCCCGCGAGAGAAGAGCACCCCTGAGCGAGACCAGCACCGGCCCCGTGACGCCGCATGCCGAGCTGACCCATGCCTCCCTGACGGTGCCGCCGGCGATCGACATGGTGCGGCTGCTCGGCTCCCGTGACGTCACGCTCCGGGCCGTCGAGCAGGCGGTCGCGGGCACCGAGGTGCTCGTCCGCGGCAACGAGTTCACCTTCGACGGCCCGCAGGCCGAGCTCGCCGACCGGCTCGTGCGCGAGCTGGTCGCGATGGTCGGCCGCGGCCAGGTGGTCGGGCCCGACCAGGTGCAGCGGACGCTGTCGCTGCTGCGCACCGCCGACGCCTCCGGGGACGCGGAGCGGCCGGCCGACGTCCTCAGCCTCGGCATCGTCTCCAGCCGCGGCCGCACGGTGCGGCCGAAGTCGCTGAACCAGAAGCGCTACGTCGACGCGATCGACAGCCACACCGTCGTCTTCGGGATCGGCCCGGCCGGCACCGGCAAGACGTACCTGGCGATGGCGAAGGCCGTGCAGGCGCTGCAGGCCAAGCAGGTGAACCGGATCATCCTGACCCGCCCGGCGGTCGAGGCCGGCGAGCGGCTGGGCTACCTGCCGGGCACCCTCTACGACAAGATCGACCCCTATCTCAGGCCGCTGTACGACGCGCTGCACGACATGCTTGACCCCGACGCCGTCCCGCGGCTCATGGCCGCCGGGACCATCGAGGTCGCGCCGCTGGCCTACATGCGCGGCCGGACCCTCAACGACGCGTTCATCCTGCTGGACGAGGCGCAGAACACCAGCCCCGAGCAGATGAAGATGTTCCTGACCCGACTGGGCTTCAACAGCAAGGTGGTCGTCACCGGCGATGTCACGCAGGTCGACCTGCCGAGCGGCACGGTCTCCGGCCTACGCGTCGTCCGCGACATCCTCGACGGCATCGACGACGTCCACTTCTCGCAGCTGACCAGCGTCGATGTCGTCCGTCACCGGCTGGTCGGCGAGATCGTCGACGCGTACGACCGCTGGGACGCCGCGCACGAGGGCGACTCCGGTCCCCGCGGCGTGCCCTCCCGCCGCCGGTGAGCGTCTTCGTCGCGAACGAGTCCGGCCACCCGCTCGACGGCGAGGAGATGGCGGGCCTGCTGCGGTTCTGCCTCGAGGACCTCGGCGTCCACCCGCAGGCCGAGGTGTCGCTGCTGGCCGTCGACCTGCAGGCGATGTCCGACCTGCACGAGCAGTGGATGGACGAGGCCGGCCCGACCGACGTGCTGAGCTTCCCGATGGACGAGCTGACCGAGCGCGGCAGCTGGGAGGCCGAGCCGTCGGAGCCGGGCCCGGCGCTGCTCGGCGACATCGTGGTCTGCCCGCAGTTCGCGGCGGTGCAGGCGGCCGAGCGCGGGCACTCGACCGAGCACGAGCTCCGGATCCTGGTCGCGCACGGCCTGCTGCACCTGCTCGGGTACGACCACCTCGAGCCCGACGAGGAGACGGCGATGTTCGCGCGTCAGGAGCGGCTCGTCACCGGCTGGGAGGCGCGGGCGTGACCCGCGGCGACGTCCTGCTCGGCGTGCTGCTCGTGGTGCTGGTGCTGCTCGCCGCGGGTCTCGCGGTCCTGGAGTCGGCGCTCGGCCGGATCAGCATCCCGGCCAGCCGCGCGCTGGTCGAGGAGAGCCGCCGTGGCGCCGACCGGCTCGCGGTCCTCGTCGAGGAGCGCGCCCGCCCGCTCAACCTGCTGACGCTGCTGCGGACCGCCGCGGAGATCGGCGCGGTCGCGAGCGGCGTGCTGGTCGTCACCCACGCCGAGGGCGAGGGCTTCGCCAGCTTCGGCATCGCCGTCGGCGGCATGACCCTGATCTCGTACATCGTGGTCGGGGTGGCTGCACGGACGCTCGGCGTGCAGCACGCCCGGCGGATCGCGCCGGCCAGCGCCGGCTTCGTCGGCGCGCTGACCGCGCTCTTCGGCCCGCTGCCCCGGCTGCTCATCGCGGTCGGCAACGCGGTCACCCCGGGCCGCGGGATGCGCGAGGGACCGTTCGCCTCGGAGACCGAGCTGCGCGCACTGGTCGAGATCGCCGAGCAGCGCGGTGTGGTCGCCCCCCGCGAGCGGCAGCTCATCGACTCGGTGTTCGACCTCGGCGACACCGTCGTCCGCGAGGTGATGGTGCCGCGGCCCGACATCGTCGCGGTCGACCGCGGCAAGACGGTGCGGCAGGCGACCACGCTGTGCCTGCGGTCCGGCTTCAGCCGGCTGCCGGTCGTCGGGGAGAGCGACGACGACGTCCTCGGCGTGGTGTTCCTCAAGGACCTCGCCGCGCGCGCTCTCTCGCCCTCGCGCAAGGTCGTCCGGGTCGAGGACCTGATGCGACCGGCCTCGTTCGTACCCGACTCCAAGCCGGTCGACGAGCTGCTGCGCGAGATGCAGGCCGGCCGGGTCCACCTCGCCGTCGTCGTCGACGAGTACGGCGGGACCGCCGGCCTGGTCACCATCGAGGACGTGCTCGAGGAGATCGTCGGCGAGATCACCGACGAGTCCGACCGGCAGGCCGAGGCGGCCGTCACGGAGCTGCGCGCCGGCGTGTGGCGGGTCACCGCCCGGCTGCCCGTCGACGAGCTCGAGGACATCACCGGCGCGCGGCTTGCCCGCGACGACGTCGAGACCGTCGGCGGCCTGCTG
>CAJCIY010000202.1 GCA_903970495.1 Candidatus Melainabacteria bacterium
GCGGCTGCCGACGGTTCCCGTCAGGCGCGCCGTCGGACCTCGAGGACGACCGGGGTGATCATCGGCCGGCGCCGGTCACACCTCGAGGACGACCGGGGTGATCATCGGCCGGCGACGGTAGGTGTCGGAGATCCAGCGGCCGACCACCCGGCGCACCCGCTGCTGCAGGCCCTGCCGGTCGGTCACGCCCTCGGCGAGCGCGTCCTCGACGGCCTTGGCGGCAAGCCTGCGGCACTCGTCGAACGCGCCGGGCTCGTCGGACACGCCGCGCGCGATGATCTCCGGCCCGCCGACGATCTTGCCGCTCGAGGCGTCGACGACCACGGTGATCGTGACCATGCCCTCGTCACCGAGGATCCGCCGGTCCTTCAGCGAGACCTCCGTGACGTCGCCGACGGCGAGCCCGTCGACGTACACGTAGCCGCACTCGACGGCGCCCACGACGGCGGCCAGGCCGTCGACGAGGTCGACCACGATGCCGTCCTCGGCGATGACGACCCGCTCCGGCGGCAGCCCGGACAGCTCGGCCAGCGCGGCGTGCGCCCGCAGGTGGCGCCACTCGCCGTGGATCGGCATCAGGTTCGAGGGGCGTACGGCGTTCAGCACGTAGAGCAGCTCGCCGGCCGGGGCGTGGCCGGAGACGTGGACCAGGGCCGTCGACTTGTGCACGACCTTGGCCCCCCACCGGCTCAGCCCGTTGATCACGCGGAAGACGGCGTTCTCGTTGCCCGGGATGAGCGAGCTGGCGAGCACGACGGTGTCGCCCTGCTCGATCCGGATCTGGTGGTCGCGGTTCGCCATCCGGGACAGCGCCGACATCGGCTCGCCCTGCGAGCCGGTCGACACCAGGCACACCTTGTTCTCCGGCAGCGACTCGACGTCCTTCATGTCGACCAGCAGGCCGGCGGGGACGCGGAGGTAGCCCAGCTCCTTGCTGATGTTCATGTTGCGGACCATCGAACGGCCGACGAAGGCGACGTGGCGGCCGGACGCGTCCGCGGCGTCGAGCACCTGCTGGACGCGGTGCACGTGGCTGGCGAAGCAGGCGACGATGACGCGCTTCTCGGCGCCGGCCAGCACCCGGCGCAGCACCGGGCCGATCTCGCGCTCGGACTCGACGAACCCCGGCACCTCGGCGTTGGTCGAGTCCGACAGCAGCAGGTCGACGCCCTCGCGGCCCAGCCGGGCGAAGCCGCCGAGGTCGGTGAGCCGGCCGTCGATCGGTGTCTGGTCCATCTTGAAGTCGCCGGTGTGGAGCACGACGCCGGCCGGCGTCTTGATCGCCACGGCGAGCGCGTCCGGCACCGAGTGGTTGACCGCGAACAGCTCGACGGTGAACGGGCCGAGCGCGCGGGTCTCGCCCTCGGCGACGACGTGCAGCGGCGGGTGCTGCCGGTGCTCGCCCAGCTTCGCCTCGAGCAGCGCCAGGGTGAGCCGGCTGCCGTAGACCGGGATGTCGCCGCGTTCGCGCAGCAGGTAGGGCACGGCCCCGATGTGGTCCTCGTGGGCGTGGGTGAGGACGACCGCCTCGACGGCGTCGAGGCGGTCCCGGATCGCCGAGAAGTCCGGCAGGATCAGATCGATCCCCGGCTGGTCGTCCTCGGGGAACAGCACGCCGCAGTCGACGACGAGCAGCCGGCCGTCGTACTCGAAGACCGTCATGTTGCGGCCGATCTCACCGATGCCGCCGAGTGCGACGACGCGCAGGGCGCCTGCGGCGAGCGGGGCGGGCGCGGCGAGCTGGGGGTGCGGGTGGCTCATGCGGGGCCGACGCCTGCTGCGGCGAGGTCGGCGGCCAGCTGCCGGCGTTCGGCGTCGGTCGCGTCGACGAGCGGCAGCCGCACCGGGCCCACGTCGAAGCCGAGCAACGCCAGCGCCGCCTTCACCAGGATGGTGCCCTGCGTGCGGAAGATCCCCGAGTACGCCGGCAGCGTCCGCGCGTTCACCTCGCGCGCTCTCACCACGTCGCCGGCGTCGAACGCGGCGACGAGCTCCCTGGTCGGTGCGGCCGTCACGTGGGTGCTGGTGCCGATCACCCCGACCGCGCCGAGCGCGAGCAGCGGCAGCGTCGCGGGGTCGTGCCCGGAGTAGTACGCGAGGTCGGTCCGGGCGAGGACCCACGACGACGCCTCGAAGTCGAGCTTCGCGTCCTTCACGCCGACGACGCGCTCGTGGGCGGCGAGCCGCACGATCGTCTCGGTGCTCAGCGCGAGGCCGGTCCGCCCGGGGACGTCGTAGAGCAGCACCGGCAGGCCGACCGCGTCGAGGACCGACTCGACGTGGGCGACGACGCCGGCCTGCGGGGGCTTGTTGTAGTACGGCGTGACGAGCAGCGCCCCGTCGGCTCCGGCCTTCTCGGCCGCGCGCGCCAGCTCGACGGAGTGGGTCGTGTTGTTGCTGCCGATCCCGGCGACGACCGTCGCGCGGTCGCCGACGGCGTCGACGACCGCGCGCAGCAGCGACTCCTTCTCGGCGTCGGTGGTGGTCGGCGCCTCACCGGTGGTGCCCGAGACGACCAGGCCGTCGTTGCCCTCGTCGACGAGCCGGTTCGCGAGGGCGGCGGCCCGGTCGAGGTCGAGCCCGCCGTCGGCAGTGAACGGCGTGACCATCGCGGTCAGCACCCGGCCGAACGGCGCCGGTGGGAGGACCCCGGGTGAGTCGATCGGCGCTGCGGTCATGGGGCGAGGGTATCGCCGCGGTGCCACGTCCTCCGCCCGCCTGGCGGGAGGTGCTGCCCGGCCGCAGGGCCTCGTCGGGCGGGAGGCCTGACGCGAGGGCGGGCCGAAAAGGCCCGCCACACCTGGTCGGGGGTTCCAGGCGCAGCGGGCGAAACTCAGCATGGCACAGTCCTTTCGGACCGGTCCATCCTCGCGGGCGCTTCGCCCTGCTGGTCTCAGCGCGAGGGGTCCGAACGGCCTAGGACGTCCCGGACATCCGTGACGAAAGGCGTTTCCTGACCCCTGGTCATCAGCCGAACGGTCGCACCCACCCCGTCCTCCGGCGGCAGCCGGACCTCGCGGTCAGGGGTCCATCCCGCGTCGAGCGAGGGCGCGTACGCGTCTCCCGGCACGTCCAGGTCGACGGTCGTCACGAGGGCCACCGTCGCCGCGGGCAGGAACGCGGCCCACACCGCCTCGCCGCCGATCACCCACACGTCGCCCTCGACGTGCACCGGGTCGGCGACCACCTCGGCGCCGGCCGCGGCCCACCCCGGCTGCCGGCTGAGCACGAGGTTGCGACGGCCGGGCAGCGGCCGGACGGACGCGGGCAGCGACTCCCAGGTGCGCCGCCCCATGACGACGGTGCCGCCGAGGGTGACCGCCTTGAAGAGCGCCTGCTCCCCGGGCAGCCGCCACGGGATCCGGCCGGCGTCGCCCACGACCCCGGCCGGGGTCTGCGCCCAGATGAGGGCGACCGTCACGTCAGACCGCGACCGGCGCGCTGATGGCCGGGTGGTGCTCGTAGCCCACGACCTCGATGTCCTCGTACGCGTAGTCGAAGAGGCTGGCCGCGCGCCGCAGCTGGAGCCGCGGGAACGCGTAGGCCTCGCGGGAGACCTGCGTCAGCACCTGCTCGACGTGGTTGTCGTAGACGTGGCAGTCGCCGCCGGTCCAGACCAGCTCGCCCACCTCGAGGTCGGCCTGCTGGGCGATCATGTGGGTGAGCAGCGCGTACGAGGCGACGTTGAACGGGACGCCGAGGAACAGGTCGGCGCTGCGCTGGTAGACGTGCAGGCTGAGCCGCCCGCCGGCGACGTAGAGCTGGAACATCGCGTGGCACGGGGCGAGCGCCATCCGCGGGATGTCGGCGACGTTCCAGGCGCTGACGACCATCCGGCGCGAGTCGGGGTCGGCGCGCAGGGTCTGCAGCACCTGGGCGAGCTGGTCGACGTGGCCGCCGTCCGGGGTCGGCCAGGACCGCCACTGCACGCCGTAGACCGGGCCGAGGTCGCCGTCGTCGCCGGCCCATTCGTCCCAGATGCTGACGCCGCGCTCCTGCAGCCACCGCGCGTTCCCGTCGCCCCGCAGGAACCAGAGCAGCTCGAGGGCGAGCGACTTGAGGTGGACGCGCTTGGTCGTGACCAGCGGGAACCCGGCGGCGAGGTCGTAGCGCAGCTGCTGGCCGAACAGGCTCCGGGTGCCGGTGCCGGTGCGGTCGGACTTGGGCGTGCCCGTCGCGAGGGTGAGCGCGAGCAGCTCTTCGTACTGGCGGTCGGGCACGTCGGCGAGCGTATCGGCCGGACCCGACGGCAACGGCTCGCCACCGGACCCTTGACGGGACCGTCGGTGTGACGTCACAGTGACGTCATGCAGACATCACCCTACGTCGAGCAGCTGCGCACCGCGCTGGTCGCTGCCGCCGAGGCTGGCGGCGCCGAGGCCCGGCGCACCGCGGACCTGCTGGTCACGGCCGTCGAGCCGGCGCTGCGCCTGGTGCTGCTCGACGTGCTCGCCGACGCCGGCGAGGAGATCGGCGAGCAGGTCGGCACCCCCGTCTCGGTCCGGCTCGGACCGCGTGGGGCCGTCGACCTCGTCGTCGACCGGCCGGCCGAGCCCGAGCCGGTGCCGGTCGACGACGGCGGCGAGCTCGCGCGGGTCACCCTGCGCATCCCGCAGCCGCTGAAGGACGCGGTCGACCGCATGGCGAGCACCGGCGGCCAGTCCGTGAACGCGTTCCTCGCCGGCGCCGTCCAGCGCGCCGTCGACCGCGCGCTCGACCCGTCGGCGCACGGCGGCAGCAGTGCGTTCGCGTCCCGCTCGACCCGCCGCGTGAGTGGCTGGGCACGCTCGTGACCGACCCACGATCCCCCGAGGAGACCGTCATGCCGATCGCCACCGACGCCCCCACCCACCGCTTCGAGACCGCCGGTCCGGTAAAGGCCGCGGTCGAGCTCGTCTCCGGCAGCGTCGAGGTGCTCGCCACCAGCACGGCCGCCGTCGAGGTCAGCGTCGAGGCGGCCGACCGCACCGACGCGGCCGCCGTGGCGTACGCGGCCGAGGCCCGGATCGACGGCGACGGCGACGGCGTGTCGGTGTCCTTCCCGCGCCGGATGCGCGCCGGCCGGCAGGTCGTGATCCGGCTCGTGCTGCCGAACGGGAGCGCCGTGAGCGTCCACGGCGCCGCGGTCAGCCTCACCACCGACGGGCCGCTCGGCGACGTCTCGGTCCGCTCGGCCAGGGGCCGGCTCAGCCTCGACGAGTCCCGCGGCGACGTGACGGTGAAGACCGCCGCCGGCGACGTCGAGATCGGCGAGGTCGTCGGCTCGGTCGTCGTCCACAGCGCCAGCTCCCGCGTCCAGGTCGGCAGCGCCGGCGGCGGCCTGCGGGTCCAGGGCGCGGCAGGCCAGGTCGGCGTCGCCCGCGCGCGCGGGGAGGTGCGGATCGACACCGCCGCCGGCGACATCCGCATCGAGGAGCTCGGCGCGGGCCGCGCCCGGCTGAACGCGAAGATGGGCAACGTCTCGGTCGGTGTCGCCCGCGGGCTGGCCGTGAAGCTCGACCTCGACAGCGCGATCGGCGTCGTGGAGTGCGACCTCGAGCGAGGCCCCGAACCGACTGTGCCGACCGGCGTCACCGACCAGGGCGAGCTGCGGCTCGAGGTCCACACCGGCATGGGCCGGGTCCGCGTCGGCCGCTCCGAGCTGCCGGTCTAGAGACCGGAGAGGTCCGCGCCGGCGGGACTGCCGAGACCGGTGCAGGCGTCCCAGCC
>CAJCIY010000203.1 GCA_903970495.1 Candidatus Melainabacteria bacterium
CGACGCGCACGACCGCGGCCGCCCCCGTGCCGGTGGGCGGCCCGCCGGCGCAGACCGTGGCCCCGGGCTGCCCGGTCGGTTCGACGACCGGGACCGCGTACGTCGGGCCCGCCCCGGGCGCGGCCGTCCCGGCGTACGTGGCCTCCGAGCGGCAGCAGCTCGCCGCGTGCCTGCGGGCCGCGCCGACGGCCCGGCTCTTCGCCGTCGTCTCGCTGCAGACGGCCGAGAACCCGACCGCGGCGGCCGAGGCGCTGCGCGGCGTCGAGCTCGAGCAGGTCTACGTCCAGCTGCCGGCCGCGACGGCCAGCCCGTACGTGCTGCCGGTGACCGGCGCGACGAACGGCGTCGTGCAGGTCGGGCAGGCCATCCAGACCGCGTACGACCGGGCGCAGGCCACCTTCACCGCGGACCGCTCGCGGCAGGTGTCGCTGGCGGCCAAGGTCGCCGGGAAGACGTCGTCGGCGCTCGCCGCACGGCAGCGCCTCCGCGCGGCCGCCAACCAGGACGAGCTCGCCGCCGGCGAGCTGATGACCAGCTGCGCGTGCACCTACGGCGCCGTCGCGTTCGGCACCGTCCAGCAGCTGGCGGCGCTGCAGACGAGCGACGTCACGGTCGTCGCGCTCGCGCCGGCCGGCGTGGTGGCCGGCGGCCTGACCGCGCGCCCGCTGCTCCCGGCCGAGACCGGGACGCTGAGCTCGGTCGCGGCGCCGAGCCAGGTCCTCGCGTCGAGCCCGCCGTGATCTCCGCCGACCCGGCGCTGCTCGCCGCGGCGGCTGCCCTGCGCGCCGAGGTCTTCGTCCGCGAGCAGGGCGTCGCCGCGGACCTGGAGGCCGACGGCGCCGACGCCGACGCGACCCACAGCGTGGTCCTCGACGGCGGCGAGGTGGTCGCCACCGGCCGGTACGTCGAAGCCGACGGGGTCGCCCGGCTCGGCCGGATCGCCGTACGCGCCGACCGCCGGGGCAGCGGCCTCGGCGCGGCGGTGGTCGCGGACCTCGTACGCGCCGCTGCCGCCGCCGGCCTGCCGAGGCAGCGGCTGCACAGCCAGGCCGACGTGGTGGGGTTCTACCGGCGGCTGGGCTGGCGCGCCGTCGGCGAGCCCGACGTCGAGGCGGGCATCGCGCACGTGTGGATGGAGCGCGACCTGCTGCCGGGCCTGCGCCCGATCACGGACGCCGATGCGGCCGGCCTGCAGACGCTGGTCGCGGGCTGCTTCGCCGCGTACGACGGCGCCGTGCTGGAGCTCGACGGTCTCGACGCCTGGATGCGCCAGCCCGCGACTGCGCTCGCGGCGAAGGGTGCGCACGTCTGGGTCGTACCGGGCGTCGGGGCGTCGCTGGCCGCGAGCGGCGGCTGGCAGCCGGCGGGCGAACGGCTCGAGGTGAAGACCATGTACACGTCGGTGCTGCACCGCCGGCAGGGGTACGCGGCCGCGCTGCTCGGCCTGGTCCTGCGCGCCGGGCGCGAGCAGGGCAGGCAGGTCGAGCTCTGGACCGACACCCGCTTCACCGGTGCCCACCGGCTCTACGAGCGGGCCGGGTTCCGGCGGCTGCCGGGCACCCGGCCGCTGCACGACCTGTCCGGGACGACAGAGCACCACTACCTGCTGGAGCCGCCCGGCTGAACGGGGTGTGGCGCTCGGCCCGGCTGTCGGTGGCCCGTGGTACGAATCAGGTCCAGCCAGAACGCCCCGGCCGTCTTCCCCGACGTCCCCCGTGACCTCGCCGTCACGGAGCTCGCCGCAGCCGCCTTTTCCCGTGAGGAGGCCGCCACCGTGACGTCAGGCAGCACGTCGAGCAGCACGTCCGACCCGTCGTTCGTGCACCTGCACACGCACACCGAGTACTCCATGCTCGACGGCGCCGCCCGCCTCGACGACCTGTTCGCGGCCACCGCCCGGATGGGCATGCCGGCGCTGGCGATGACCGACCACGGCAACGTCTTCGGGGCGTACGACTTCTGGCAGAAGGCCACCGCCCACGGCGTCAAGCCGATCATCGGCATCGAGGCCTACCTCGCGCCCGGGAGCCGCCACGCCCGCGAGCGGGTCCGCTGGGCGAGCGGCGGCGAGGACGACGTCTCCGGCGGCGGTGCCTTCACGCACATGACGATGCTCGCCGCGAGCACCGAGGGGATGCAGCGCCTCTTCCGGCTCTCGTCGCTGGCGAGCCTGGAGGGCCAGTACTACAAGCCGCGCATGGACCGGGAGCTGCTCGCCGAGCACGCCAAGGACATCATCGCGACGACGGGGTGCCCCTCCGGCGAGGTGCAGACCTGGTTGCGGATCGGCGACTACCGCAAGGCGGTGCAGGCCGCCGCCGACTACCGCGACATCTTCGGTGCCGGCAACTTCTACTGCGAGCTGATGGAGCACGGCCTGGGTCTCGAGCGCCAGGTCCGCGAGGGGCTCCTCCGCCTCGCCCGCGAGCTGGACCTCCCGCTGGTCGCCACCAACGACCTGCACTACACGGCCGCCGAGGACGCGCAGGCGCACGAGGTGCTGCTGTGCGTCCAGTCGGGCAAGACGATGGCCGACCCCAAGCGGTTCAAGCTCGAGGGCGACCAGTACTACCTCAAGAGCCCGGCCGAGATGCGGCGGCTGTGGGCCGAGCTGCCCGAGGCCTGCGACAACACGCTCGCCATCGCCGAGCGCTGCGAGATGTCCTTCGACACCGGCAACTTCATGCCCCGCTTCGCCGTGCCCGCCGGCCACGACGAGGCCTCCTGGTTCCGCGCCGAGGTCGAGAGCGGCCTGGCCCGCCGCTATCCCGGCGGAGTCTCGGCCGAGGTCCGCTCCCGGGCGGACTACGAGGTCGAGATGATCCTGACGATGGGGTTCCCGGGCTACTTCCTCGTCACCGCCGACCTCATCGGCTGGGCCCGTGACCACGGCATCCGGGTCGGACCCGGACGTGGGTCGGCGACCGGCTCCCTCGTCGCGTACGCGATGGGCATCACCGAGCTCGACCCGCTGGTGCACGGCCTGCTCTTCGAGCGGTTCCTCAACCCCGAGCGCGTGTCCATGCCCGACATCGACATCGACTTCGACGAGCGCCGGCGCGGCGAGGTGCTGCGTTACGTCAACGACAAGTACGGCGCCGACCGCGTCGCACAGGTCGTGACCTACGGCACGATCAAGGCCAAGCAGGCGATCAAGGACTCGGCGCGCGTGCTGGGCCACCCGTTCGGCACCGGCGAGAAGATGGTCAAGGCGATGCCACCCACGATCATGGGCAAGGACATCCCGCTCGCCGGCATCTTC
>CAJCIY010000204.1 GCA_903970495.1 Candidatus Melainabacteria bacterium
TTCTCGTCGTACGTCGTCATCACGTGCGGCCGGAACGAGCGGATCTCGGCAACCAGGCGGCCGACGGCCTGCGCCAGCGGCACCAAGGCGAAGCAACCATCGGGCAACGGCGGCAGCGGGTCGCCCTCGGGCAGCCCGGAGTCGACGAAGCCGAGCCACTCCTGCCGGACGCCGAGGATCTCGCGCGCCGCGTCCATCTCCTGCCGCCGGATCGTCGGCATGTCCTCGGCCGAGATCGTGCCCTCGAGCTCGGGGTTGAGGATCGAGCCCGCCTCGCCACCGGTGCAGGTGACGACCAGGACGTCGACGCCCTCGCGGACGTACCGGGCCATCGTGGCGGCGCCCTTGCTCGACTCGTCGTCGGGGTGGGCGTGCACGGCCATCAGGCGCAGGCCGGCGGCAGGCGTCTCGGGCATGGCAGCATCCTCGCAGCAGGTGCTGGCACGACGGAGTCTGGAGGTACGCGGTGGCCGAGCGGGTGGGCCGCGGGCTGCCGTTCGAGGGATCGCCGATGCTGGCGCGCGCCCGGCGGCTGCCGGCGTCCCTGTGGTTCGTGATCCTGGTGGTGCTCGCCCTGGTCGTGGCGGTGATCGTGGCGATCGTCGCCCACACCAGCAACCCCCTCGACGCCGAGGTCCGCAACTTCAGCGTCACCAGCCCGACCGCGACGTCGGTGACCTACCAGGTGACGAAGTCGCCGCTGTCGACCTCGCGCTGCCAGGTGCAGGCGGTCGACGTCGACCACGACGTCGTGGGCACGACGGACGACGTCATCGGGCCGACCGATCACAACCAGCGGACGACGGTGAAGACCGTGACGGTGAAGACCACGACGATCGCCGTGAGCGCCCAGCTGGGCACCTGCTCGCTGCTGCACACCTCGTAACCGGGCGGTCGGCACACCCGCCGACGTGTACCGTTTCCGGTTCGATCAGCAGCACCGAGCACGTCAGGCACGGCCGACCGAAGGGCTTGCACTCCCATGACCGAGCAGACCGTCAAGACCGCCGCCTGGCTGACGCAGGCCGACTTCGACCGGCTCACCGCCGAGCTCGAGCAGCTGTCGGGTCCCGGCTGGGCAGAGGTCGTCGACAAGATCGAGACCGCGCGGGCCGAGGGCGACCTCAAGGAGAACGGCGGCTACCACGCGGCCAAGGAGGAGCAGGGCAAGATGCAGGCCCGCATCCGGCAGCTCACCGAGCTGCTGCGCGACGCGAAGGTCGGCGAGGCTCCCGAGAGCGACGGCAAGGCCGCCGCGGGCACGGTCGTCGAGGTGCGGTTCGCCGGCGACAGCGAGTCCGAGAAGTTCCTGCTCGGCTCCCGCGAGGGCGCCGGTACGAGCGACCTGCAGGTCTACTCGCCGCAGTCGCCGCTCGGTGCCGCGGTGAGCGGGCACGCGGCGGGCGAGACCGTGAGCTACGAGCTGCCCAACGGCCGGACGATGAGCGTCGAGATCGTCGACGTGGAGCCCTGGAAGGGCTGAGCCTGGTCGGTCAGCCGACGACGTAGCCCCGGGTGCGCAGCGCCCGCACCACCGCCGCGGAGTGCTCGTCGCCGCGCGTCTCGAGCTGCAGCGACACCTGGACGTCCTCGAGGGCGAGCTCGTGCTCGGTCCGCAGGTGCTCGACGTCGAGGACGTTCGCGCCGGTCGCGGCGAGCGCGTCGAGCAGCCGGGCCAGCGAGCCGGGGTTGTCGCCGATCCGGACGCGCAGCGTCGGGTAGCGACCGGCCGCGACCAGGCCGAAGCGGATCACCTTGCCCAGCAGCAGCGGGTCGACGTTGCCCCCGCTGACGATGGCGACGACCGGCGGCTCGAAGTCGCCCGGCCGCTCGTTGACGGCGGCGACCGCCGCGGCCCCCGCCGGTTCGACGACGAGCTTGGCCCGCTCGAGGCACAGCACGAGCGCCCGGGCGAGCGCCTCGTCGGAGACGGTGACGACCCGGTCGACGAGCGCCGACACGTGCTCGTAGGTGAGCTCCCCGGGGCGGCCCACCGCGATCCCGTCGGCCATCGTCCGCATCTCGGTCAGGGCGACCGGTGCGCCGGCCGCGAGCGACCCGGGCCAGGTCGCGGCCCCCGCCGCCTGCACGGCGACCACCTCGACGTCGGGGCGGAGCGCCTTCACGGCGGCCGCGATCCCGCTGACCAGCCCACCGCCGCCGGTGCAGACCAGGACCGTGCGCACGTCGGGGCACTGCTCGAGCAGCTCGAGGCCGACGCTCCCCTGCCCGGCGATGACGTCAGGGTGGTCGAACGGGTGGATGAACGTCGCGCCGCTCGACGCGGCGAGGTCCTGGGCGATCTGCAGCGACTCGTCGACGGTGGTGCCCTCGAGGCGGACGTGGGCGCCGTACCCGGTCGTGGCGGTGACCTTCGGCAGCGGCGCGCCCATCGGCATCACGATCGTCGCGGTGGTGCCGAGCTCTCCGGCGGCCAGCGCGACCCCCTGCGCGTGGTTGCCGGCGCTGGCCGCGACGACGCCGCGGGCACGGGTCTCCGCGTCGAGCCGCGCGATCCGGACGTACGCACCGCGGATCTTGAACGAGCCGGTCCGCTGCAGGTTCTCGCACTTGAGCAGGACGGGCCCGCCGCTGCGCCCCGAGAGCACCCGCGAGGAGACCATCGGCGTCGTCCGGGCGATGCCCTCGAGCAGCACCCGCGCGGCCCGGACCTCCTCGAGGGTGACCAGGGCCATGCCCGGAGGCTAGCGTCCGCGACCATGCACGACCGGCATCCCTTCGTAGGCACCGACCTCGCCGTACGCGGCATCCGGCTGCACGTCGTCGACCGCGGCCCGAAGAAGGCGCGGGGGAAGGACGCGGCGCCCGTCGTGCTGCTGCTGCACGGCATCCCGACGACCGGCTACCTCTGGCACGACGTCGTCCGCGACCTCGAGTCGTCCTACCGGTGCGTCGTCCCCGACCTCGTGGGGCTGGGCGACAGCGAGAGCCCGGCCGACACCGCCGCGTACGGACCCGCGCAGCAGGCGCAGACGATGCTCGCGCTGCTCGACCACCTGGGCGTGGCCTCGGCCACCGTCGTCGGCCACGACATCGGCGGCACGATCGCGGTCGAGATGGCGCGACTGGAGCCGGAGCGCGTCTCGGGGCTGGCGCTGCTCACCCCGCTGCTGCACAGCGACCTCTGGCCGGTCCGCTCGGCGCTGCCGTTCACGCTGCCGTTCGTCGGCGAGGTCACGCTGGCCGGGCTGCAGCGCGTCCCGGGCATCGGCCAGCTGACCCTGCGCCGCGCGATGGACGGGGCGATGCCGTCGGCCGAGGCCGACCAGTACCTCGCGCCGATCCGCACGGCGACCGGCGGGGCCGGCCTGCTGCGGGTGTTCCGCGCCATCGACCCGGCCGGGGCGCAGGCGACGCTGCCGCTGCTAGGCGACATCCCGACGCTGCTGATCTGGGGCGAGAAGGACCCGATCCACCCGCTGTCGTACGGAAAGCTGTGCGCCGACGAGATCCCGGGTGCGCGGTGGGTGCCGGTCAGCGGCGGCGGGCACCTGCTGCCGACCCGGATGCCGCAGCGGGTCGCCGAGGAGCTGAGCGCCTTCCTGGCGGAGAACGCGGAGGCTCAGCCCGCCGACCAGTAGCGGTCGTCGGGCGCCACGACGAGCGCGCCGGCGCCGATGATCCCGGCCTCCTGGCCGAGCGCTGCCGGGACGACGCGCACGTCGCGCGCGAACTGCATCCGCGCGTGCCGGCGGAACGCGGTCTCGATGGGGTCGAACAGCAGCCGACCGGCCTGCGAGAGCCCGCCGCCGACCGCGACCACCTCGAGGTCGAGCAGGTGCGTGACGCTCGCGAGCGCGATGCCGATCGCCTCGCCGGCGCGGGCCAGCGCCGCGGTCGCGACGGGATGCCCGCGCTGCGCGTCGGCGGTGAGGTGCCGGCCGGTGGCGGCCTGCCGCGAACCCGGCCGCCAGCCCTCCTCCATCGCCCAGCGCACGACGGCCGGGCCGCGGGCGATCGCCTCGAGGCAGCCCCGGCCGCCGCAGGTGCAGGCCGGTCCGTCGGGGTCGACGACGACGTGGCCGATGTGGCCGGCGTTGCCGCTGCTGCCGTCGACGAGCCGACCGCCGGAGACGATGCCGCCGCCGACGCCGGTGGACACGACCATGCCGAGCACGTTGGACGCGCCGCGGCCGGCGCCGCGCCAGTGCTCGCCGACCGCGAAGGCGACGGCGTCGTTGTGGACGCGGACGGGGACGTGCGGCACGAGGTCGCGAAGCCGGTCGGCGAGCGGGAAGTCGCGCCACGAGGGGATGTTCAGCGGCGAGACGCGCCCGTCCGGCCAGCGCATCGGACCGCCGCAGCCGACACCGACGCCGGCGACCTCGTCGAGGTCGGCGACGCGCCCGGCGAGCGCGACGAGCGTCGACCAGAGCCCCTCGGCGTCGAGCGTCGCGGGGGTCTCGGTGCGCTCGGAGGCGAGCAGCCGACCGGTCGTGTCGACCAGCCCGGCAGCGAGCTTCGTGCCGCCGATGTCGAGCGCGAGAACCGGGCCGTCGGCCACGTCAGCCCCTCCCTCGTCGAGCACCATTGTCCCTCACCGGCAGCCTCCCCCCGCAGCACCGCCCGCGAACCCGGGCGCGCTGAGCGGACGTACGCTCAAGGGGTGAGCGACCACACCAGCCAGATCGTCCGGGAGCCGCAGCCGACCGAGGCCACGCTCGGCACCCTCCGCGACTCCGGCCACCTGCACCGCACGGTCAAGGCGGAGCTGCGCGAGAACCTCCTCGCGGCCCTCGCCGCGGGTCGCGACCCGTTCCCCGGCATCGTCGGCTTCGAGCAGACGGTCACCCCGCAGCTCGAGCGCGCGATCCTCGCCGGCCACGATGTGGTCCTGCTCGGCGAGCGCGGCCAGGGCAAGACCCGCCTCATCCGCACCCTCGTCGGCCTGCTCGACGAGTGGACCCCGGTGATCACCGGATGCGAGATCAACGACCACCCGTACGCACCGGTGTGCCGCCGCTGCCAGGCCCTCGTCGCCGAGCAGGGCGACGCGACGCCGGTCAGCTGGAAGCACCGCGACACCCGGTACGGCGAGAAGCTGGCCACGCCCGACACCAGCGTCGGCGATCTCATCGGCGACGTCGACCCGATCAAGGTGGCCGAGGGCCGCACCCTCGGCGACCCGGAGACCGTCCACTACGGGCTGGTGCCGCGGACCAACCGCGGGGTGTTCGCGGTCAACGAGCTGCCCGACCTCGCCGAACGGATCCAGGTCGCGCTGCTCAACGTGCTGGAGGAGCGCGACATCCAGGTCCGGGGCTACACGCTGCGGCTGCCGCTCGACCTGATGGTCGTGGCGAGCGCGAACCCGGAGGACTACACCAACCGCGGCCGCATCATCACGCCGCTGAAAGACCGGTTCGGTGCCGAGGTCCGCACCCATTACCCGCTGCGGCTGCCCGACGAGATCCACCTCGTCGAGCAGGAGGCGTCGCTGGCCTGGGAGGGCGGCACGTACGCCGACCCGGTGCTCCCCGCCCACCTGGTCGAGGTCGTGGCCCGCTTCACCCGCCTGGTGCGCGAGTCGCCGTCCATCGACTCCCGCTCGGGGGTCAGCGCCCGGTTCGCGGTCGCCGCCGCGGAGACGGTCGCCGCCAGTGCCGTGCGCCGGGCGGCGCTCACCGGCGAGCCCGAGGCCGTCGCCCGCGTCGCCGACCTCGCCGCCGTCGTCCCCGCCGTCCGCGGCAAGGTGGAGTTCGACGAGCTCGAGGAGGGCCGCGAGACCGAGCTGCTGACGCACCTGCTGCGCCGGGCCACGTCCGACACCTTCCGCGCGCGGCTTGCCGGCACCGACCTCTCGGGCCTGCAGGCGCGCTTCGACGAGGGCATCACCGTCGAGACCGGCGACCTGGTCCCGGCCGCCGACCTGCTCGCCGCCGTCGGCCCGGTCCCGGGGCTCGCGCAGATCCTGGCCAAGCTCGGCGTCGAGCAGGAGTCTCCCGGCCTCGCGGCCGCCGGCCTCGAGCTCGCGCTGGAGGGCCTCTACCTGCAGCGGCGGCTCTCCAAGGAAGAGCTCCCCGGGCGGACTGTCTATGGCGGCTAGCGGCAGCTCCCGCTACGGCGCCTGGGACGACGGGCCCGACCCGCTCGCCCCGCCGTTCGACCTGGCCGGCGCGCTCGACGAGGTCGGCGAGGACGTGCTGGCCGGGGCGACGCCCCGGCAGGCGCTGGACGCCCTGCTGCGCCGCGGTTCCCGCGACCGCGCCGGCCTCGAGGACCTGCTGCGGCGCGTCCGCGAGCGGCGCCGCGAGATCCGGTCCCGCGGGGATCTCGACGGCACCCTGCAGCAGGTCAAGGAGCTGCTCGAGCAGGCGGTCGAGGCCGAGAGGCGGGCGCTGTTCCCCGACCCGTCCGACGCCGCGCGGATGGCCGAGGCCGAGCTCGACATGCTCCCGGCCGACCCGGCCCGGGCGGTCCGCCAGCTCGCCGACCATGCGTGGCGCAGCGACGAGGCGCGGGCCGCGTACGAGCAGATCCAGGACCTGCTGCGCAGCGAGGTGCTCGACAGCCAGTTCCGCGGCATGAAGCAGGCGATGCAGAACGCGACGCCCCAGGGCATGGCGGCGCTCAAGGACATGCTCGCCGACCTCAACGCGATGCTCGAGGCCGATGCCCGCGGCGAGGACACCGACCAGCAGTTCGCCGAGTTCATGGCCGCGCACGGCCGGCACTTCCCGGAGAACCCGCAGTCGCTCGAGGAGCTCACGGACGCCCTCGCCCGCCGGGCGGCGGCGGCCCGGCGCCTGCTGCAGTCGCTGAGCCCGGAGCAGCAGCAGGAGCTGTCCGACCTCATGGCGACGGCGATGGAGGACATGGGCCTCGCCAGCGAGATGAGCCGGCTGCAGGACGCGCTCAAGAGCGCCCGGCCCGACCTCGACTGGGGCCAGGGCCGACGCGGCCGGCAGCGCGGCAACCCGATGGACGGCGAGGGTCAGGGGCTGGGGCTCGGCGACGCGACCACGGCGCTCGAGGAGCTGGCCGAGCTCGACGAGCTCGCCGCCGCGCTCGGCCAGGACTACCCGGGTGCGTCGCTCGACGACGTCGACCCGGAGGCCGTACGCCGGGCCCTCGGCCGCCGCGCCGTCGACGACGTACGCGCGCTGCAGCAGGTCGAGAAGGAGCTGGAGCGGCAGGGCTACGTCCAGCGCACCGGCGGCCGCCTCGAGCTGACGCCGCGCGCGGTGCGCCGCATCGGCCAGTCCGCGCTGGCACGGATCTTCTCCGGACTGGACGCGCGGGGCCGGGGCGACCACGACATCCACGACGCGGGTGCGGCGGGCGAGCGGACCGGTGCGAGCCGGCCGTGGGAGTTCGGGGACGAGCAGCCGCTCGACGTCGTCCGGACGGTCCGCAACGCGGTGCTGCGCAACGGCCCCGGCACGGTGCGCCTCGCGGTCGAGGACTTCGAGGTCGTCGAGACCGAGCGGCGCACGGCGTCGGCGGTCTGCCTGCTGATCGACCTGTCGTACTCGATGGCGCTGCGCGGCACGTGGAGCTCGGCGAAGACCACGGCGCTCGCGCTCTACAGCCTGATCACGACCCGCTTCCCGCAGGACGAGGTCGCGATCATCGGGTTCTCGGACTACGCCCGGGAGATCAAGCCGGCGGAGCTGCCCGGCCTCGAGGTGCGGATGGTGCAGGGCACCAACCTGCAGCACGCCCTGATGATCGCCGGGCGGCACCTCGCGAAGTTCCCGGAGCACGACCCGGTGGTCATGGTCGTCACCGACGGCGAGCCGACCGCGCACCTGCTGCGCGACGGCACGCCGTGGTTCTCCTGGCCGCCCGAGCCCGAGACGCTCGCGCTGACGCTGGCCGAGGTCGACAAGATGACCCGCCGCGGGGCGACGATCAACATCTTCATGCTCGACGACGAGCCGTCGCTGGTCGAGTTCGTCGAGGGCATCGCGAAGCGCAACGGCGGCCGGGTCTTCTCGACCGGGAACGACGACCTCGGCCGGTACGTCGTCCGCGACTTCCTGGCCCGGCGCACCTCCCGTCGCTGACCGTCCCGGCCGGCGTGAGTCATCTCACCTGCGCGGCGTGTCGCTCGATCCGCTCGCATACCCCGGGTATCCGCGGGGCACGTGGTGGTCGAGACCAGTTCTAGACACGAGGAGTTGAGGCGGATGCCGAGCATCCCCAGCGTGAGCCCGGGCAATGTCCGTGGGCTGAGCGACAAGGTCATCGGAGTCTTCGAGGAGCTGTTCGGCACCGTCGTCGGCAACGAGAAGCTCACCAAGCGGGGGCAGCTGCACCAGGAGGCCGGCACGAAGCGGCTCGAGGCGCTGCAGCACCAGGCCACCGCGACCAAGGAGAGCCTCAAGGCGACCACCGCCGAGCAGGGCCAGCGGACCGCGCAGAAGTCGAAGGAGAGTGCGTGATGGGAATCGCCGAGCAGGCCAAGGGCGCCATCAAGGAGAAGGTCGGCGACCTGACCGACCAGGAGGATCTGCAGGCCGAGGGCGAGGCCCAGAAGGAGAAGGGCGAGGCCGAGACTGCGGAGACCGTGGCGAAGGCCAAGGCCCAGAAGGCCGAGAAGGAAGCCGACGCGCTCGACCAGCAGGCGTCCGACCTCTAGCACCAGGACACATCGGAACGGCCACCCCATCAGGGGTGGCCGTTCTGCGTCCGGCTCTAGGGTCGGGGTCGTGAACCTCCTCGTCTCGCTGCACGTCGTCGCTGCGGTGTTCCTGCTCGGCCCCCTGCTGTTCGCGACCTCGGCGACGCCCCGGGCCATCCGCACCGGGGGCGCCGACACCCTGCGGTTCCTCACCAGGACGAGCCGGATCTACGCGTACGCCTCGATCTTGGTCTTCGTGCTCGGTGCCGCCGACGTCCAGCACAAGTACGGCTGGAGCTGGTCGCAGACCTGGGTGTGGCTCTCGACCGTGCTGTTCGTGGTCGCCTTCGGGCTGATCACGGCGCTGGTGCTGCCCTCGCAGCGACGTGCGCTCGCCGCGCTCGAGTCGGGCGGCGACGGGAAGGCCCAGCTCGCGACCATCGCCGCGGCCGGTGGGACAGCAGCCCTGTTGATCGTGGTGATCCCGTTCCTGATGATCTACCAGCCCGGCGTCTAGCGCAGCATCGCGCTGAGGCCGCTGGCCTCGAGGACCTTCGTCCCGTAGGGCTTCAGCAGCTCCTGCACCCGCGCGCACCGCTCCTCGCCGAGCACCTCCCACGCGGGCATCGCCAGCCGGTCGGTGGCGTCCTCCACGGCCGTACGCCGTGCCCGCCCGACGTCGGTCAGCGCGCCGTCCGCGGTCAGCTCGCCCCGCGCGACGAGCGCCTCCCGCGCCGCCTCCCACCGGTCGTCGGGCCAGGCCCGGGTCAGCCGGAGGATGTCGCCGTTCACGCCGCCCGTGGCGATGTAGGTGTGCAGCACCTCGACCGGGTCCATGCCGTCGACCGTCAGCGCGGCGACGTGCCCGTCGCCGCGCCACTCCCGCAGGATCGTGACGGCCCACCACAGCCGGCGCAGCGGCTCGGTCGGCTCGGGCCGGCCGGCGTACGCGGCCGCGAGCGCGCGCCCGGCCAGCAGTGACCTCGCTGCCGTCACCGCCGGGAGCAGCAGCTCGAGCGCCTCGGCCACGACGTCGTCGGCTCCGGCGAAGGTGGCCGCGTACGTGTCCGCGGCGGCGTCGTCGCGGGCGGTGAGCAGCAGGTCGGGCGAGGCGATGTCCCATGCCGCGGGCAGCGACCGCTCGATCACCGCCGGGTTGAAGTTGAAGAACGTCGCCACCACCGGCCCCGCGCCGACCGCCCCCATCGCCGCGCTGCGGCTGGCGAAGTACTGCATGTGGGGGTGGGTGACGCCGAGGTCGGCGTAGCGGCGGGCCGCGCCCTGGTCGAAGTAGATGAAGGCGTGCAGCGGCTCGAGGGTGCGGTACATCCGGCGGGCGGGTGAGGTCACGGCCCGACCCTAGGCAGTCATGACACCACGCGTCGGCGGAAGCCGCGGAGGCCGATCGCGGTGAACGCGACCGCGAGCGCCGCCATCGCGCCGAGCGAGACGCCGAGCGGCATGTGGTGGACGCCGGGGGTGAGCACCCCGCGGAACGCCTCGCTCATGTAGACGACCGGGTTGAGGAGCACCACGACCTGGAGCCACCGCACCGTGTGCAGCGTCGACCACGGGTAGTAGACGCAGCCGAGCAGCGTCGCGGGCAGCACGACGAGCGCGAACACGAACGGGATCTGCCGGGGCTCGACGACGACGCCGATCGCGAGCCCGAAGGCGGACCCGAGGAGACAGGTCACGAGCAACGCCAGGACCAGCAGCGCGACATCGTGGACGTGGACGTGCGGCGCCTGACCCTTGGCGTGGACGACGAGCACGATCGGGAAGACGACCAGCGCGGCGAGGACCGACTGCA
This sequence comes from Candidatus Melainabacteria bacterium, assembly GCA_903970495.1. Lineage (GTDB taxonomy): Bacteria > Actinomycetota > Actinomycetes > Mycobacteriales > CAJCIY01 > CAJCIY01. Next base: position 10,401 of record CAJCIY010000204.1, read on the forward strand.
CGACACCGGCCGCGATCTTGCCCGCCCCGACGCCCCAGACCGGTAGCGGTGCGAGCACCCGGTCCTCGATCTCCTTGGTGAACCCGAAGTCCTGGGTCAGCTGCAGCGCGACCGACTGGATGCCCTGGAAGAACGTCGAGGTGGCGATCAGCCCGGGCACGAGCACGGTCGCGAAGCCGCTGCCGCCGATGAACCCCATGCCGGTCTTGGGCAGCACGTACGCGAAGACGAACGTGAACAGCAGCGGCTGCATGATGATCCGGACCAGCAGCCCGGGCAGGTTCTTGCCGAGCACCCGGACGTCGCGCAGCAGCAGCGCGCCGAACGCCCGGACCGCACCCGCCCTCACTCCCGCAGCTCCCGTCCGGTCAGCGCCAGGAACACCGACTCGAGTGACGGCGGCTGGCTCGAGGCGTCGTGGACGGTGACACCGCGGTCGGCCGCCGCGGAGACCAGGGTGGCGAGCAGCCCCTCGCTGTCGCCGGCGGTGACCCGCAGCCGGTCGCCGTCGAGCACGGCCTGGGCGACGGCGGGCAGCGCCTCCGCCTGCGCTCGCAGGCCCTCGAGACCGCCGCCCTCGACGGTCATCGTGATGAGCGTGTCGGAACCGTGCTCGCGCTTGAGGCCCGCGGGGCTGTCGTCGGCGAGGACCCGCCCGTGGTCGACGACCGCGATCCGCTCGCAGAGCGCGTCGGCCTCGTCCAGGTAGTGGGTGGTCAGCAGGATGGTCTGGCCCTGCGCGTGCAGCGCCCGCAGCTGCTCCCAGAGGTTGATGCGGGTCTGCGGGTCGATGCCGGTGGTCGGCTCGTCGAGGAAGAGCACCGCGGGCCGGTGCACGAGGGCTCGCGCGACCATCAGCCGCTGCGCGAGCCCACCCGAGAGCGCAGCGACGCTCGACCGGGCGCGGTCGGCGAGCTGGAAGGTCTCGAGCAGCTCGGCCGCGCGCGCCTTCGCCTCCCGGCCGCGCATCCCGAAGTAGCGGCCGTGGAACTCCAGGTTCTCGGCCACGTTCAGCGAGCGGTCGAGGGTGTTGGTCTGGCTGACCACGCCGAGCAGCCGCTTCGCCGCGGCCGGGTGCCGGCGTACGTCGATGCCGTCGATCTCGGCGGTCCCCGAGGTGGGGTCGACACGGGTGGTGAGCATGCCGATGACGGTCGACTTGCCGGCGCCGTTGGGACCGAGCAGGCCGAAGAACATCCCGGCCGGGACCTCGAGGTCGATGCCGTCGACGGCGACGGCCTCGCGCCTGCCGCCGTAGACCTTCCGCAGCGCGCGGGTACGGATGGTGGGGACCGACAAGCGCCTCAGCCCAGCGCCTTCGCCAGGTCGTCGAGCAGGTCGTCGGCGGTCTCGAGCCCGATCGAGAGGCGTACGAGGTCGGCGGGGACCTCCAGCGGCGAGCCGCTGACCGACGCGTGGGTCATCCGCGCCGGGTGCTCGACGAGCGACTCGACGCCGCCGAGCGACTCGCCGAGGGTGAAGACCGACAGCGCGCCGCACAGGTCGACGGCGGCCTGCTCGCCGGCCGCCAGCCGGACGCTGACCATGCCGCCGAAGTCGCGCATCTGCCGGCCCGCGACCTCGTGGCCGGGGTGGGTCGCGAGGCCTGGCCACAGCACCTCGGCGACGGCGTCGTGCTGGGAGAGCATCGTCGCGACCAGCCGCGCCGTCGCGCAGCTGCGGTCCATGCGTACGCCCAGGGTCTTGATGCCGCGCAGCACCAGGAAGCAGTCGAACGGTCCGGGCACCGCGCCCATCGCGTTCTGGTGGTAGGCCAGCCGGTCCCCGAGCTCGGCCTCCGCGGCGACCAGCGCGCCGCCGACGACGTCGGAGTGCCCGCCGAGGTACTTCGTGGTCGAGTGCACGACGACGTCGGCCCCCAGCGCGAGCGGCTGCTGGAGGTACGGCGAGGCGAAGGTGTTGTCGACCACGAACAGCACGTCCGCGGCCCGGGCGACGCCGGCGAGCGCGGCGATGTCGGCGATGCCCAGCAGCGGGTTGGACGGCGTCTCGCACCACAGCGCCTTCGTCTGCGGGGTGACCGCCGCCGCGACCGCGTCGGTGTCGGACATCGACGCGGGCGTGAACGTGACGCCCCAGCGGCCGAGCACCTGCGCGAACAGCCGGTAGGTGCCGCCGTAGGCGTCGTCGGGGATCACGACGTGGTCGCCCGGCGCGAGGATCGTCCGCAGCAGGCAGTCCTCGGCGGCGAGGCCGCTCGCGAACGTGAGCCCGCGGACGCCGCCCTCCAGCGCGGCCAGCAGGGTCTCGAGGGCGTCGCGGGTGGGGTTGCCGCTCCGGCTGTACTCGTAGCCCGAGCGCAGGCCGCCGACGCCGTCCTGGGCGTACGTGCTCGTCGCGTAGATCGGCACGTTGACCGCGCCGGTCCGCGGGTCGGGCTCCTGGCCGGCGTGGATCGCCAGGGTGTCGAACCCGGTCCCGTCGGCGCTGGTCACGGTGAAAGGCTAGCCGGGTGAGCGTCCCCTCTGGTGGTCCCGGCTCCGCGGCGATGCGCACCGACCGGTACGAGCTGACGATGCTCGACGGCCTGCTCGCCTCCGGCATCGGCGACCAGCCGGCGGTGTTCTCCGCGTTCGCCCGCCGGCTGCCGCGCGGCCGGCGCTACGGCGTGGTCGGCGGCACCGGGCGGCTGCTCCCGCTGATCGCCGACTTCGGCTTCACCGGCGAGGAGGTCGACCACCTCGTCGGCACCGGCGTCGTGTCCGGGCAGGCCGGCGACTGGCTTCGCGGCTACCGCTTCACCGGTGAGGTCGAGGGCTACGCCGAGGGCGAGCCGTACCTCTCCGGCTCGCCGATCCTCACCGTCCGGGCGCCGCTCGCGCAGGCGATCCTGCTCGAGACGCTGGTGCTGTCGGTGCTCAACCACGACAGCGCGATCGCGGCGGCCGCGGCGCGGATGCACTGCGCCGCGCGGGGCCGCACCCTCATCGAGATGGGCTCCCGGCGTACGCACGAGGAGGCCGCCGTCCACGCCGCCCGGTCCGCCTGGCTGTGCGGGTTCGCCGCGACGTCCAACCTCGAGGCCGGCCGCCGCTACGGCGTCCCGACGACGGGCACGGCGGCGCACGCGTTCGTGCTGTCGTACCCGAGCGAACGGGCGGCGTTCGAGGCGCAGGTCGCCGGCCAGGGCGCCGGCACGACGCTGCTGGTGGACACCTACGACGTAGAGCAGGGGATCCGTACGGCCGTCGAGGTCGCGGGACCGTCGCTCGGCGCCGTCCGGATCGACTCCGGCCCGGCCGCCGAGAGCGCCCGCGCGGCACGGGCCCTGCTGGACTCGCTCGGCGCGACCGGCACGAAGATCGTGCTGACCGGCGACCTCGACGAGTTCGTGATCACCGAGCTGACCGACACGCCCGCCGATGTCTACGGCGTCGGCACCCAGCTGGTCACCGGCTCCGGGCGCCCGACCGCCGGCCTGGTCTATAAGCTGGTCGAGATCGAGGGCCGTGCCGTGGCCAAGCACAGCGAGGGCAAGTCGGACCCGGGCGGTGCGAAGCGCGGCTGGCGGCGGGTCACCGGCGGCCGGGCCGTCGAGGAGCTGGTCGGCACCGCGCCGACCGGCACGGACCTGCGGCCGCTGACCATCCCGCTGCTCGCCGGCGGCGAGGTGCTGCCGGCACCGGAGCCGCGGTCGCACCACCTGACGGCCCGCGGCGAGCTGCCCGCCGATGCGCTGTTGGTGGCCGCGGGCGCGGAGGCTTTTCCGCTCAAAAGGGTCTGAACCGGACACGGGGTCACCCGATCGGGCGATCCAGGGGAACCCACTGTTCACCGACGGGGGCTAGGTTTCGCGCACCCATCCCCCGCAGCATCGCTGGAGACCCCTCGTGCGCAGATCTCGTCTCGGGCTCGCGGCCCTCGTCACCGCGCCCCTCCTCGTCGTCGCCGGGCCAGCAGCCCTGGCGAGCGCCGCCACCCGCACGGCCCCGACCCGCCTGCCCGTCGCGCACTCGAGCGTGCCCGCGTCGCTGTTCGCCGCCGCCGCGAAGACCGGGACCACCCCGGTCATCGTCGTGCTCAAGAGCACGGTCGGCGTCACCTCGCCCGACACCCGCAGCAACCACGTCCGCCACGCCGCAGCACTCGCCTCGGCCCAGTCGCCGGTGCTGTCGGTGCTGTCGGCGCACCGCGCGGCGAAGGTCCACCCGTACGCCAGCTTCGGCGAGATCTCGGCCACCGTGAACACCAGCACGCTGACGGCGCTCTCGACGAACCCGGCCGTGTCCGCGGTCGTCCCCGACGCGGCGATCACCGTCACCGACCCGACCGCCTCGCTGCGCAACGCGCTCGGCGCCGCCGGCGCGACCTCGGCCGCCACGACGGCCGCGAAGGGCACGACGACGCTCCCGGCCGGCACCTGCTCGACGAAGAAGTCCGACCCGCAGCTGAACCCCGAGGCGCTGCAGACGACGCACACCGACTCGGACGACCCCACCGCCAAGACCGCCCGCTCGCTCGGCGCCACCGGCGCCGGCGTGAAGGTCGCGTTCTTCGCCGAGGGCATCGACCCCGACAACCCCGACTTCATCCGTCCCGACGGCAGCAAGGTCTTCATCGACTACCAGGACTTCTCCGGCGACGGGACCTCCGCTCCCACGTCCGGCGGTGAGGCCTTCCTCGACGCGAGCTCCATCGCCGCGCAGGGCAACGAGACCTACAACGTCAAGAAGTACGGCGACACCCCGCCGTCGACGAACTGCTACATCCGGGTCGAGGGCGTGGCGCCCGGCGCCAGCCTGGTCGGGCTGAAGGTCTTCGGCAACGCCTCGGAGACGACATCGGACCTGCTGGAGGCCGTCGACTACGCGGTCAACACCGACCACGTCGACATCCTCAGCCAGTCGCTCGGCAGCAACGACTACCCCGACACCGTCGTCGACGCGTTCCGCGCGGCCGACGCCGCCGCGGTCGCCTCCGGCGTGACCGTCGTCGCCTCCTCCGGGGACGCCGGCATCACCAACACGATCGGCTCCCCCGCGACGCAGCCCGGCGTCATCGCCGCCGGCGCCACGACCACCCTCCGCGCGTACCTGCAGAGCGGTGACTACCTGCACGCCCCCACCCTCACGGGGTACGTCGACAACAACATCTCCTCCTTCTCTTCGTCCGGCGAGGACGAGGCGGGCAGCACGGTCAGCCTCGTCGCCCCCGGTGACGAGAACTGGGTGGTCTGCACGCCCGACCTGGACATGTACGCCGACTGCGCGAATGCGAAGGGCAAGGCGACCAGCTTCGAGACCTCCGGCGGCACCAGCGAGTCGGCCCCGCTGATCGCAGGCGGCGCCGCCCTCGTCATCGAGGCCTACCGCGACACCCACGGCGGTGCGAGCCCGACGCCGGCCCAGGTGCAGGAGGTGCTCCTCAGCACCGCGGACGACATCAGCGCGCCCGCCGACCAGCAGGGCACCGGTGAGCTCGACACCTACCGCGCGGTCCTGGCGGCTGAGTCGCTGCCGGGCAGCACCGTGAAGCCGCAGGGCAACACGTTCGTCAGCGACACCGGCCAGATCGACACCGCGGCCGCGCCCGGCACGGCGGTCACCAAGACGGTGACCCTCACCAACACCGGCAAGGCCACGCAGACCATCACCGCGGCGACGCGGGCGCTGGGTGCGTACGCGCAGATCGCGAAGACCACGGTCGACCTGAAGGAGTCGGGTCCGACCGAGCTGATGAACAACGGCCTGCTCGACCCGTACACGAAGACGACCTTCAAAGTCCCGGCCGGCAAGGACCGGCTCGACGCCTCGCTGGCGTACGTCGCCTCGTCGGCGTCGGACTTCGACGCCCGCGTCCGCATGGAGCTGGTCGACCCCAAGGGTCGACTGGTCGGGCTGAGCCGGCCGCAGGGTGACGGCAACTTCGGGGACTTCCAGGTCGACGCCCCGACCGCCGGCACGTGGACGGCGTACTTCTGGACGAACCCGACGGACGGCAGCTACGGCCCGATCGTGTTCGGCGCACGGGTCGCGGACTACACGACCAGCGGCAGCGTCTCGCCGTCGTCGCTGACGCTGGCGCCGGGCAAGTCCGGCACCGTCAAGGTCAGCGAGAAGACGCCGTCGGCGCCCGGCGACGCGGCGTCCTCGGTCGTGCTCACCTCGAGCAAGGCGGGCGTCGCGACGACGATCCCGGTCATCCTGCGGAGCCTGGCCAGCACGTCCGGGAAGGCGGCCAGCTTCACCGGCACGCTGACCGGCGGCAACGGCCGCGCGCCGTTCACCGGCCAGGAGGCCTTCTACCAGGTGACGGTGGCCAAGGGGACCCCGGAGCTGAACGCGACGGTCACCCTCGCGGACAACCCCGACAACCCGTTCTTCGTCAGCCTGATCGACCCGAACGGGGACGCCGTCGGCAACGCGACGAGCCTGTTCCAGCCCTCCGAGTCGGACGCGGTCACCCCGGAGCTGAGCGCGACCACCCACGCCCTCGCGCCCACCCCGGGCGTCTGGGACGTGGTGGTCGTCTTCGCCCCGGCGGTGTCGGGCACGGCGCTGTCGGAGCCGTTCTCGGTCACCCTGGACGGCACGCTCCGTCAGGCCACGGCGACCGGGCTGCCGCAGAGCAAGTCCGTCAAGCTGGCAGCCGGCAAGCAGCAGGTCGTCGACGTGACGGTGAAGAACACCAGCAAGGCGCCGGAGTCCTACTTCGTCGACGCCCGGCTGACCTCGCTCGCGACCTACGCGCTCGCAGGGCTCGTGCCCAACCCGCTGACGCTGCCGTCGACCTCGTACGTCGAGGCGTACTCGGTGCCGAGCGACTCGGTCGAGCTCGACGAGTCGCTGACCTCCAGCGTGCCGGTCGCGTTCGACACCGACGCCCCCACGGGCGACCCCGACGTCGAGGCCGACAGCATCGGGGACAGCGCGGCCGTGACCTACCAGGCGGCGCCGCTCGCGTCCGGCGCCTGGGGCCAGTTCGCGGCCGAGGTCGGGCCCTTCGGTGCGGTCGGCGCACCGCAGGTGTCGGCCACCGCGTCGGCGACCGTCCGGACGCTCGCGTTCGACCAGTCGGCGTCGTCGTCCACCGGTGACCTGTGGCTGCAGTCCATCGACCCCTCGGCCGAGCTCACCCCGGTCGTCGTCCAGCCCGGCGCGTCGACCACCATCCCGGTGATCATCACGCCGAAGGGCAACAAGGGGACGGTCGTCTCCGGTGTGCTGTTCGTCGACGACCTGCAGTTCCCGAGCGTCTACCAGGTCGACCAGCCGCAGGCGGACCAGGAGACGGCGCTGCCGTACACCTACACGATCGGCTAGCCGGTCAGGACAGACGAAGGGCCCGGCCGCATGCAGCGGCCGGGCCCTTCGTCTGTGTGCGGGGCGAGTCTCAGGCGGTGGTCAGCCCCACGGGGCAGGCGACGCCCGTGCCCGAGAGGTTGCAGTAGCCGTTCGGGACCTTGAACAGGTACTGCTGGTGGTAGTCCTCGGCCGGGTAGAACGTCTCGAGCGGGGTGATCTCGGTCGTGACGGCGCCGTAGCCGGCGTCGCGGAGCTTGGCCGCGTACTGGTCGCGGCTGGCCTTCGCCGCCTCGAGCTGCGCGTCGGTGGTCGTGTAGATCGCCGACCGGTACGTCGTCCCGATGTCGTTGCCCTGGCGCATCCCCTGCGTCGGGTCGTGGCTCTCCCAGAAGACCTTGAGCAGGTTCTCGGTCGAGATCTCCTTCGGGTCGTACGCGACCAGGACGGTCTCGGTGGCCCCGGTGCGGCCGGTGCAGGTCTCCTCGTACGTCGGGTTCGGCGTGTAGCCGTTCGCGTACCCGACCGCCGTGGTCCAGACGCCCGTGGTCTGCCACAGCGCCCGCTCGGCGCCCCAGAAGCAGCCCATGCCGAAGTAGAGGAGCTCGATGCCCTCGGGGTACGGGCCGCCGGTCGGCGTCCCCAGCACCTCGTGCACGCCGAGCGTGTGGACCGGCGTCTGCCGGCCGGGAAGGGCCTCGTCGGGGGTGATCAGGGTGGACTTCTTGCTGCCGAAGAGCGGCATGACGGTCTCCTTCGCGTCGCGTGCAGTCGACAACAGCGTGCCCCACCGGCCCTGTTCCACCGCGGTCCCCGTGCAGTCGGCCGACGTTGCGACGCCGGACGCCACCCCTGGCCGTCGCGACGTCGCCGTCGACGGCGGGTCAGAGGCCGGCGAGGTAGTGCAGCAGGTCCTGCCGCGTCACGACGCCGGTCGGCTTCCCGTCGGTGTGCACCACGGCGGCGTCGGCGCTCTCGAGCGCGTGCAGGGCAGCGGACACCGGCTCGCCCGCCCCGATCGAGGGCAGCGGCTTGGACAGGTGCCTCTCCAGCGGGTCCGCCAGCTGCGCGGTGCCGTGGAACAGCTTGTCGAGCAGGTCGCGCTCGACGATCGAGCCGACCACCTCGGCCGCCATCACCGGCGGCTCGTGCTGCACGACCGGCATCTGCGAGACGCCGTACTCGCGCAGGATGTCGATCGCCTCGCGCACCGTCTCGGTGGGGTGCATGTGCACCAGCTCCGGCATCTGGGAACCCTTGCGCTGCAGGACCTGCGCGACGGTCTGCTCAGCAGCGACGTCGAGGAAGCCGTAGTCGGCCATCCAGTCGTCGTCGAAGATCTTCGACAGGTAGCCGCGGCCGCCGTCGGGCAGCAGCACCACGACGACCGACGACGCCGGCAGCTCGCGGGCGACCTCGAGCGCCGCCACGGTCGCCATCCCGCAGGAGCCGCCGACCAGCAGCCCCTCCTCGCGGGCGAGCCGGCGCGTCATCAGGAAGGCGTCGCGGTCGCTGACGGCGACGATCCGGTCGGCGACGTCCTTGTCGTAGGTCGCGGGCCAGAAGTCCTCGCCGACCCCCTCGACCAGGTACGGCCGCCCCGTGCCGCCGGAGTAGACCGAACCCTCGGGGTCGGCGCCGACGATGGTGACCGGGCTGCGCCCGTGAAGACCCGACTGCTCCTTCAGGTAGCGGCCGGTGCCGCTGATGGTGCCGCCGGTGCCGACGCCCGCCACGAAGTGCGTGATGGTGCCGTCGGTCTGCGCCCACAGCTCGGGGCCCGTGGTCTCGTAGTGCGAGCGCGGGTTGTCCGGGTTGGCGTACTGGTTGGGCTTCCACCCGCCGGGGCGCTCGGCGGCGAGCCGGTCCGACACCGAGTAGTACGACTCGGGGTGCTCGGGCGGCACCGCGGTCGGGCAGACGACGACCTCCGCCCCGTAGGCGCGCAGGACGTTGATCTTGTCCTTGCTGACCTTGTCGGGGCAGACGAACACGCAGTGGTAGCCGCGCTGCTGCGCGACGAGCGCGAGGCCGATGCCGGTGTTGCCGCTGGTCGGCTCGACGATCGTGCCGCCGGGGGGCAGCGCACCGGTGCGCTCCGCGGTGTCCACCATGCGGGTGGCGATACGGTCCTTCACCGAACCGCCGGGGTTCAGGTACTCGACCTTCGCGAGCACCGTCGCGGCGATGCCCTCGGTCACCGACCGCAGTCGGATCAGAGGCGTGTCACCGATGACGTCGAGGACGTTGTCGTGGACCTGCACCCGGGAAGCGTACGAGGACCCCTGGCCGAGCGACGCGTGCGGTGCGACCGGGGCGAGGAGGGCAGCAGGTGCGACGGACGGCGACGCTCCTCACGGCCGGCGCGGCCACCTGCGCCATCGCGGGGCTGCTGAAGCGGCAGAGCGCGCTGGCCGACGAGCGGGTGCGGCCGTACCTGACCCCCGCCCCGCCGGTCCGCGAGCACTACGGCGACCCGGCCGACCCGCCGCTGACCCTGGCCGTGCTCGGCGACTCGAGCGCGCAGGGGGTCGGCGTGAACGACTTCGACGACACGCTCGGCGGCTGGCTCGGGGCGCGGCTCGCGGCCGGCGGCCGGTACGTACGGGTCGTCACGGCCGCCGTCGACGGCAGCCGCGCCGAGCACCTCGACGCCCAGGTGACGCAGGTCCTGGCCGCCGGCCCGCAGCTCGCCGTCGTCTCGACCGGCGTCAACGACGTCCGCAACCGCTCCAACCCGCGGCGCGCCGCCCGCGACCTCGGGTCGGCCGTACACCGGCTCCGGGCGGCGGGCGCCGTGGTCGTGGTCGGGACCACGCCGTACCTGGGGATCCTCACGCAGGTCGACCAGCCGCTGCGGACGATCGGCCACTCGCTGTCGCGGCTGCTGGAGCGCGAGCAGGTCCGCGCGGTCGTCGCCGCGGGCGGCCGTCCGGTGCTGTTCGGCCGGCTGCTCTCGCCGGTGTTCCGGGCCGACCGCGGCCTGTTCGCGCGCGACGGCTTCCATCCCTCGCAGCGGGGGTACGCGCTCCTCGGCGAGCACGTGCTGCCGGCGCTGCTCGCCGAGGCTGCCGACGTCGGCCTTCCCGGCGTACCGTCGGGGTCGTGAGCCGTCGCGCCGTCCTCGCCGCCACCAGCGTGGCCGCGCTCGCCGTGGACGTGCTGCTGGTCGAGGGCCTGCTGGCGGCCCGCCGGGAGTACCTGCCGGCCGAGTCCGCTCCGGCCGTCGAGGGCGAGTGGGGCGACCCCGCCGACCGGGACTGCCGGCTGGTCCTGCTCGGCGACTCGACGGCGGCGGGCGTCGGCGCGAGCCAGGTCGGCGAGACCGTCGGCGGCCAGCTCGCGGCCCTGCTCGCGGGTCGCAGCCGCCACGTCCTGCTCTCCGGCGTCGGCGTCTCCGGATCGCGCGCCGGCGACCTCGGGCCGCAGGTCTCGCGGGCGCTGCTCGGCCGTCCCGGCGTCGCGGTGATCCTGGTCGGCGCCAACGACGCCACGAAGCTCACGATCGGCCGGCGCATGACCGGTCCGCTCGCCGCCGCCTGCGGCCGGCTCGCGGCCGAGGGCATCCCGGTCGTGCTCGGCAGCTGTCCCGACCTGGGCGCCGCCCGGGCGTTCCTCCGCCCGCTGCGCGAGGTCCACGCCGCCGTCGGGCGGCTCGTCGCGCGCCGGCAGGCAGCCGCGGTCGCCGACAGCGGCGCGATCGTGGTGGACCTCGCCGCGCTGACCGGTCCGGCGTTCCGCTCCGACCCGGGCACGCTGTCCGCCGACCGCTTCCACCCCTCGCCCCGCGGGTACGCGCTGTGGGCCGACGCGCTGCTGCCGGCGGTCGAGTTCGCGGCCGGCGGCAGGCTCGCGGGGGCTCCCACCGGCGAGTGACCGGGGCCTCGCCGGGGCACGTACGCTCCAAGCGTCCGACCCCCAGAGTCAGGAGTCACCCATGCCCGAGGCAGTCATCGTCTCGACCGCCCGTTCTCCCATCGGCCGTGCCTTCAAGGGTTCGCTGAAGGACCTCCGCCCCGACGACCTCGCGGCGAAGATGGTCCGCGCGGCGCTCGACAAGGTGCCCGCGCTCGACCCGCACGACATCACCGACCTGCACCTCGGCTGCGGGCTGCCCGGTGGCGAGCAGGGCTTCAACATGGGCCGCGTCGTCGCGACGCTGCTCGGCTACGACTTCCTGCCCGGCACGACGGTCACCCGCTACTGCAGCTCTTCGCTGCAGACGACGCGGATGGCGTTCCACGCCATCAAGGCCGGCGAGGGAGACGTCTTCATCTCCGCCGGCGTCGAGACCGTCAGCCGCTTCGTGAAGGGCAACAGCGACGGCCTGCCCGACACCATGAACCCGGCGTACGCCGCCGCGCAGGAGAAGACCAAGCAGTACGAGGCCGGGGGCCTGGACTGGCACGACCCGCGCGAGGACGGCGCACTGCCCGACGTCTACATCGCGATGGGCC
>CAJCIY010000205.1 GCA_903970495.1 Candidatus Melainabacteria bacterium
CAGCTCCCGCCGACGCGCTCGCACCCGCCGGGTGACCGCGCGCTCGGCGACGAAGGACAGGAACGGCACCGTGCCCGACAGGCCGACGAGCACCGTGAACAGCAGCGGCCAGCGCCGCCCGGCGTTCCACTCGCGGAAGTAGATCGTCAGCACGAGCAGCAGCAGCATGATGTACAGGAAGCCGTGGACCGGCCCGATGACCTTGACCACGATCGGCCGCCCCGCCGCGTGGCTCACCGACTCGCCGGCCTTCGCGGTGGCCAGGCCGTAGATCGCCCCGCCCGCGAGGATCGGCAGGAACACCCCGACCACATAGGCGATCGTCCGGTACGCCAGCAGCGGCTTGTCCCTCACCGGCCGGCACGCCGGTCGCGCGTCCCGAGCTCGGCCAGCCAGGCGTTCCACTCGTCGACCTCGGGGTCGTCGGTCTCCATCGCCACGACGGCCTCGCGGCGCTTCGGCAGCCCGGCGATGCCCGGCAGTCCGGCCTCGGGGTCGGCCATCCGGCGCGACTCGTCGCGCAGCGCCTTGGCCCACACCCCGAGGCAGAGCGCGGCGAACAGCCACCAGTTGAAGGAGTAGACGAGGTTCTGGATGTCGCCGTGCGAGGACTGGCTCTTGTGCCACTGCCAGTTGCCCAGGAACGTGCACAGCACGGCACCGACGATGGCCACGAGCAGCGCGACCACCCACTGGCGGCGGAGCGCGAGACGCAGCACCCCCCGACGGTAACCGGTCCCCGCTCGCCACGAGCGGGCGGAGGTGATCTGCGCGCCGAGGCGCGCGCGGGCGTCAGACCGGGACGGACACCCCGACGCCGCCACGGGTGGTCGCGCCGTAGCGGGCGAGCTCGCGGGACAGGTCGAGCGGGCGGACGGCGCCGGCGGCGTCGCGGACCAGCTGCTCGGTGAGGTGCTCGGCGGGCACGATCCAGCACACCTCGAACTCCAGGCCGTCGGGGTCGTGGGCGTAGAGCGACTTGGTGGTCACGTGGTCGCTCGCCCCGACCAGGGCGCCGGCAGCGGACAGCCGGTCGGCGGCCGCGGCAAGCTCGGTGAGGGTGTCGACCTCCCACGCCAGGTGGTAGAGCCCGACCCGTCCGTGCCCGGCGCCCGAGGCGGCGGCGTCGGACCCGATCGCGAAGAGCCCGAGGTCGTGGTCGTTCGTCGAGTCGGCGGCGCGCAGGAACGCGGCGCCCGGGAACGAGGTGACTGTCCGGAAGCCCATCACGTCGCGGTAGAAGGCGACGCTGCGGTCGACGTCGCGGACGTACAGGACGGCGTGGTTGAGGCGGGTGACACCCACGGGGGACTCCTCGAAAGGTTGAGCGTTCAAGCACTAGCGTAGAGCGGCAGCGCTCCGGTCGCAACCACCGGGGCCGACGGCGGGCGGCGGGCGGCACTAACGGTCTCGCCGCGGGGTAGGCGGGCCTGGTGACCGACGACGACATCCGCCCGACGATCTTCGTGCTCTTCGGGGCGACCGGCGACCTGGCCAAGCTGCTGGTCCTGCCCGCGTTCTACGAGCTGGAGCGGCAGCACCTGCTCCCCGCCGACTGGCGGCTGATCGGCAACAGCCGGCACGACCTGTCCGACGAGGACTTCCGGCAGCACGTGCGCGAGGTGCTCGAGGGTGCGGACGGCGTCGAGGTCGACGCCGGCCGCATCGAGGCGTTCCTTGGAAACGTGCTCGGGGCCGGCGGCGGGTTCACCGCCGACGACCCGGGCGAGATGCTCGAGGTGATCGAGCAGGCCCGCGGCGAGCTGGACGACCCGCAGCTCGTCCTCTACGTCGCGCTGCCCCCGTCGACGTTCCCCGACTACACCGCGGCGATCGACGCGCACGGCCTCGCGCAGGGCTCACGGGTCGTCTACGAGAAGCCGTACGGCACCTCGCCCGAGACGTTCCGCTCGCTCGACAAGCAGGTCCACGAGGTCTTCGACGAGGAGCAGGTCTTCCGGATCGACCACTTCCTGGGCAAGGAGGCGACCCAGGAGCTGCACGTGCTCCGGTTCGCGAACGGGATGTTCGACGCGGTCTGGGACAACCGGCACGTCGAGCAGGTGCAGATCGACGTGCCGGAGACGCTCGACATCACCGACCGGATCGGGTTCTACGACGAGACCGGCGCGTTCCTCGACATGGTCGTCACGCACCTGTTCCAGGTCGCCGCCGAGGTCGCGATGGAGCCGCCGGCGTCGATGGCCGCCGCCGACCTGCAGGCCGCCCGCGAAGGGGTCATCGCCGCGTTCCGACCGCTGGCGGCCGAGGACGTCGTGCTCGGCCAGTTCGACGGGTACGCGGACTACGACGGCGTCGCCGAGGGCTCGCAGACCGACACGTTCGTGGCGGCCCGGCTGTGGGTCGACACCGACCGCTGGCACGGCGTGCCGTTCCTGCTGCGTACGGGCAAGCGCCTCGCCGTCAGCAAGCAGCGGGTCTCGCTGGTCCTGCGCACCCCCGACGGGCCGCTCACCCATGTGCCGCCGCAGGGCAACGTGATCGCCCTCTCGCTGCAGGGCGGCGGCGAGCTCGACGTCGACGTCGTGGTGAAGGCCCCGGGACCGGACCTGGAGCTCGTGGCGGGCGCGTCGGCGATGTCGCTCGGCGAGCTCGGCGCCGGCAACCCGCTCCCGGCGTACGGGGCGCTGCTCCGGGACGTGCTCACCGGCGACCGGTCGCTGTTCACGACGGCCGAGGGCCTGGCCACGGCCTGGGCCGCGGTCGAGTCGATCCTCGACGATCGGCCGCCGGTGCAGCCGTACGCGCCGGGGTCGATGGGACCGGCAGCGGCCGACGAGCTGCCGGGCCCGGGAGGCTGGCTAGTACGCGGGTGAGACCTGCAGCTGCTGCAGCGGCTCGCGGCACATCGCCAGGAAGTCGTCCCACGCGCGGCGGCGCGCGCGGACGGTGAACGACCAGTCGAAGAACGCGACGCGGGAGTCGTCGAACTCGGCGCCGGCGCAGTACAGGTCGGCGCGGATGCGGGAGGGGTCGGTCGCGGTGACCAGGAAGGTCGCTGTCACGCGCTCACCGACGACAGCGGTGACCAGCCGCTGGAACAGAGGGACCATGACACCCCACTCGGGCTCGTAATCGGAGCTGCGTTGTGAAGCACAACGGTCTCAAGACGTGAAGGTGACGTCTACGTGACCTGTCACACCATCGGCTCAGCGGCCCGTCGGCCCCTCGCCGGCAGCGGGGTGCGCGAGGTCAGCGACCGAGCAGGTCGCGGCCGACGACCTCCTTCATGATCTCGGTCGTCCCGCCGTAGATACGCGTGATCCGCGCGTCGGCCCAGGCCTGGCCGATCGGGTACTCGCTCATGTAGCCGTAGCCGCCGTGCAGCTGGACGCCGAGGTCGGTCGCCCGGCCCTGCAGCTCGGTGCACCACCACTTCGCCTTCGCCGCGTCGGCCGCGGTCAGCTCGCCGGCGTTGAGGGCGAGCACGCACGCGTCGAGGTACGCCTGCGCCACGTCGACCTCGGTCGAGAGCTCCGCCAGCCGGAAGCGGGTGTTCTGCAGCGCGGCGATCGGGGCGCCGAAGGCGGTGCGCTCCTGGACGTACGAGACCGTCCAGTCGAGTGCGGCGCGGGCGGCGGCCACGCCGTACCCGGCGATCGAGAGGCGCTCCTGCGGCAGGTTCGCGGTCAGGTGGCGGAAGCCCTGGCCGACCTCGCCGAGCAGGTTCGTCGCCGGCACCCGGACGTCGGAGAAGAACAGCTCCGCGGTGTCCTGCGCGTGCTGGCCGAGCTTGTCGAGGTTGCGGCCGCGCTCGAAGCCGGGCATGCCGCGCTCGAGGACCACCAGCGACATCCCGCGGTGGCGCTCGCTCGGGTCGGTCTTGACCGCGGTGATCACCAGGTCGGCGTTGATGCCGTTGGTGATGAACGTCTTGGAACCGTTGACGACGTAGTCGTCGCCGTCGCGCAGTGCCGTCGTCCGCATCGACGCGAGGTCGGAGCCGATGGCCGGCTCGGTCATCGCGACCGCGGTGATCAGCTCGCCCGAGGCGATGCCGGGCAGCCAGCGCTCCTTCTGCTCGTCGGTCGTGAGCGTGAGGAAGTACGGCAGGCAGATGTCGGTGTGCAGCGTCAAGCCGAGCGCCGCCGAGGCGACCCCGGCGGCGGCCATCTCCTCGAGGACGACGTTGTTGAAGCGGAAGTCCTCGACGCCGGCGCCGCCGTACTGCTCCGGGATCGCGATGCCGAACAGCCCCTGCGCGCCGGCCGCCGCGTACAGCTCGCGCGGCACGATGCCGGCCTCGTTCCACGCCGCGATGTGCGGCGAGATCTCTTTCTCGACGAAGGTGCGGACGACGCCGCGGTAGTCCTCGTGCTCGGCCTCGTACAACGTCCTGCGCATACCGTCGAGAGTACGGCTAGGTGAACTCCTTCTCGAGGGCGGCGAGCTCGGTCTCGAGGCCGGCGAGCAGGCGCTGCAGGTGCGGGGCGTTCCGGCGGCAGCCGACGATCCCGAACCCGAGCTGGTCGGCGTTGCTGACCACGGTGATGTTCATGGCCTGACCGTCGAGCGGGATCGACAGCGGGTAGAGCCCGCGCAGCGGCGACCGGTCCCAGTAGAGCTGCTCCGTCGGGCCCGGCACGTTGCTGATCACGATGTTGAACGGCGGTCGCACGGTCGACGTACCGGGGATGACCTTGTCGAGGACGAACGGCAGCATGCCCGGGGCGGACAGCGCGAGCGACTGCGCCGGCGACAGCCCGGCGAACGACCGGCGCGCGGCCGCGACCGAGGAGTGCACCTGCTCGAGCCGGTCGCCCGCCGTGAGCAGGTCGGTGCCGAGGCTCGCGATGATCGCGGCGACGGCGTTGCCCGCGTCGGGGGTGTCGGCGTCGCGCAGGTTCATCGGCACCATCGCGAGCAGCGAGGAGTCCGGCAGCGCGTCGAGGTCGCCGAGCCACGTGCGCAGCGCACCCGAGCACATCGCGAGCACGACGTCGTTCACGGTCCCGCCGAAGCCACGGGCGACGGCCCGGACCCGGTCCAGCTCCCACGAGTCGGCGGCGAACCGGCGCGAGGAGGAGATCTCGACGTTGAGGATCGTCCGCGGGGCCGTGTACGGCAGCGCCGCGGCCTGCTCGCTCAGGCCGCGGCGGACCGCCCGCACCGCCGCGGGCAGCACGCCCAGCGCCTCGACGCCGAGGCCGGCGGCGGTGTCGGCGATCCTGCGCGCGGCGGCGAGCACGTCGGTGCCACCGGTCGCCGGCCCCGCGTCGGTCGCCCGGGGCGAGCTGCGCAGCCGGCGCTCCCACGGCGCCGGGATCTCGGGCAGGTCCGGGTCGGTCGTGAGGGTCTCGGTCAGCAGCTTCAGCCCCGAGACGCCGTCCATGAGCGCGTGGTGGACCTTGGTGTAGACCGCCCACCGCTGCTCGCTCACACCCTCGACGAGGTGCGCCTCCCACAGCGGCCGCCGCTGGTCGAGCAGCGTCGCGTGCAGCCGCCCGGTCAGCTCCAGCAGCTCGCGCGGCCGGCCGGGCGAGGGCAGCGCGGAGCGGCGCAGGTGGTGCTCGAGCTCGACCTCGCGGTCGACCTCCCAGGCCCACTGCCCGAAGGTCCGGGGCGAGCGCACCGGCCGCTTGCGGAACAGCGAGCCCATCTCCCGGGCCGCGAGCAGCCGGGCGTGCATCGCCGCCAGGTCGGGCGGCCCGTCCGGGCCGGGCTCGAAGAGCATGAGCAGGCCGGTGTGCATCGGCTGCCGCCGGCTCTCGGCGATCAGGAACATCGACTCGGTCAGCGGCATCGGCGCCAGCGGACGCGGCAGGAACGGCATCCGGGCATCCTCACCCCTTCGCGCCGTCCGCGCAGGTCACCTACGCTGGCCGCCCCAGTCACCGGAGGTCCCCGCATGACCGCACGCGAGCACGACGTCGTCGTCTTCGGCGCGACCGGGTACGTCGGCGAGCTGACCGCTGCCTACCTCGCCGCCCACGGCGGGGCGGCGAGGGTCGCGCTGGCCGGTCGGTCGCAGGTCAAGCTCGAGGCCGTCCGGGACCGGCTCGGCGTCGACTGGCCGCTGCTCGTCGCGGACACCGCGGACGCTGCCGCCCTCGCGGCGCTGGCCGCGTCGACGACGGTGCTCGCGACGACGGTCGGCCCGTACCAGCGCTACGGCCTGCCGGTTGCGCGTGCCTGCGCGGACGCCGGCACCCACTACGCCGACCTCACCGGCGAGGTGCTGTTCGTGCAGCGGGCCGCCGAGCAGACCGACAAGCTCGCGCAGGACACCGGCGCGAAGATCGTCCACTCCTGCGGGTACGACTCGATCCCGTCCGACCTCGCGGTGCTGCTGCTGCACGAGCGCGCCGCGGCCGACGATGCGGGCGGCCTCACCGACGTCACGACGGTCGCCCGCATCCGCGGCGGGTTCAGCGGCGGCACGATCGACTCGATGCGGGCGCAGCTCGAGGCGATCGGCGACGACCCGTCGCTGCGCCGGCAGGCCGGCCACCCGTACGCGCTCTCGCCCGACCGCGCCGGCGAGCCGACCGTCGAGCACCCGTCGGACGCGCCGCTGCCCGGCCGCCGCGGCCCGCGCGGCGAGTGGACCGCACCGTTCGTGATGGCGTCGTACAACACCCGGATCGTGCGGCGGAGCAACGCCCTGCAGGACTGGGCGTACGGCCGGTCGCTGCGCTACGGCGAGGTGATGGGCCTCGGCACCGGACCGCTCGCGCCGGTCATGGCCGGGGTGACGACCGCGGGGCTCGCCGCCGCGATGGCCGGCATGACGAACCGGCGCACCCGCTCGCTGCTCGACCGGGTGCTGCCCAAGCCGGGTGACGGACCGAGCGAGGCGGCGCGGGACAAGGGATTCTTCAAGCACCTCACGTCGGCCTCGACCGAGAGCGGGAGGACCTACACCGCGACGGTCGCCGGCTCGGGGGACCCGGGCTACAAGGCCACCGCGGTCATGCTCGGCGAGAGCGCGCTGTGCCTGGCGTTCGACGAGCTGCCCGAGCGGGCCGGCTCGCTGACGCCGGCGGTCGCGATGGGTGACGCGCTGGTCGACCGCCTGCGCGCCGCGGGCCACACGTACGAGGTCGCGCCGGCGTAGCTGTCTCGCTGCGCGTCCTACGCTGGCGGCGTGATCCGCAACGTGGTGATGGGGAAGCTGCTCGCCGACGCCGACCGGGCCGCCGTGGACGCGGCGCTCGCCGGCATCGCGGCCCTCGACCCACCCGGGCTGATAGCGATGACGCTGGGCCCGGACGTCGGGCTCCGCGAGGGCGGGTGGAGCTTCGCGATCGTCAACGACTGGGACGAGCCGGCGTCCTACCAGGCGTACGACGTCGAGCCCGAGCACAACCGGCACCGGGCCGTCCTGCGCGAGCACTGCGAGCAGATCGCCCGGGTGCAGTTCGAGCTCTGACCGCTCAGTCCTCCGGCCACGGCGTGCCGAACCCCAGCCAGAGCAGCACCTCGATCAGGCTGACGTCGGGATCGGCCTGGTGGCCGCCGCTGGTGTCGATCCGGGGGATGGCCGTCGGCACGGTCTTCGCGATCCACGCGCCGTGGCTCGGCGGCACCAGCACGTCCTCGCTCCCCCACCACACGGCCGTCGGCACGGTGATCGTCGCGGGGTCGAAGCCCCACGGCTCGATCAGGGCGAGGTCGTCGTCGACCCAGCCCCAGACGCCCCGCCGGCCGGCCTCCCTGACCATCTCGACGATGAGCTGCTGGATGTCCGCCCGGCCGAGGATCTCCCGGTCGGCCTCGGGCAGCTCGAAGTCTCCGAGCACCGTGCTCGGGTCGAGCGCGACGCGGGCCTCCATCTCGGCCTGCTCGCGGGCCAGCTCCGGCTGCAGCACCTCGACGCCCGCGCGTGCCCAGCCGAACTCCGTGACGTTGGCCGGGTCCATGCCCGTCATCCACTCCTCGCCCAGCGCGTCGACCGGCGCGACACCGACCTGGCATGCGGCCCGCTCGACGCGGTCGGCCAGCAGCGCCGCGACGGCCAGGGCGTGCGGCCCGCCGCCCGACCCACCGCCGACGGAGAACCGGTCGAGACCGAGGTGGTCGACCAGCGCGGCGACGTCGGGGACGACGTCCACGACGCTGCGGCCGGGGCTGCGGTCCGAGCCGCCGTACCCGGGCCGGTCGTAGGTCACGACCCGCAGACCGAGGTCGGCGATCCTGCCCTCGTCCGGCGGCCGGGCCAGGCGCGTCCCCGGTGTGCCGTGCAGCATCAGGACCGGTGCACCCGCGGGATCGCCCCACTCCGCGTACATCAGGGCGCGGCCGTCGGGGAGCGCCACGGTCTGCTGACGGTCTGGCATCGGGCCTCCGGTCGTTCGTGGCGGACGGCCCGAGTATCGACCGGGCAGCGGCCGCCGTCGATGGCGCCGGGGTCAGGCGCGCGCCTCGCGGGCGGCAGCTTCCTCGACCGTCAGCTCGGCGGTCGGGTCGTGCTCGAGCCGCTCGTCGGGGATCGGCTCACCGCTCTCGACCGACACCCCGTACGTGCCGCCGGCGAGCCGCTGCTCCGCCCGGTCGACCGCCTCGAGCCGCGCCCGCAGGCTGGCGGCCACCGCGTCGTCGACGCCCTCGGACTCGAGCGGCTGGGCCTCGTCGGACATGTCACCGGGCTCGGCCTCGGCGTCGCGATCGTCGACGCCGGCGGAGACGGTGTCGTCGAGCAGGCCCTGGACCCGGCTCCGCTCGTCGGCGAGCAGCTGGCGGGCGCGGTCGTCGTCCATGGGTTCTCCTGCGTCGGCGGATGAGGCCGCCGACCCTAGCCCGCGACGGCTCGACGCAGGCCGGCGAACAGGTCCGTCTCGGGGAGCGGGGCGCCGGTGGTGTCCCGGACCCGGACGAAGGTCTCGAGACCCATCGTCTCGGTGAACAGCTCGAGGCCCATCTTGAGGAAGAAGATGTTCTCGCTCTGCGAGGCGTGGGCGGCCAGCGCGTCGTACTTCTGCCGGCCGTACGCGGCGGTGTCGACCCACGTCGTGATCTCGTCGTCGGGCAGCCCGATCTCCGGTGCCTCGGCGCCGTCCTCCGGCTCGTCCCACTCGGCTCCGAGGTCGATCATGGTCTGCCGGAACTCTGCCATCCGCGAGCGCGGCGTCGTCGTCCAGTAGACCTTGGCGGGACCGTCGAGGAGGTCGAGCGCGGCCATCGTGATGCGGTGCGCCTGGATGTGATCGGGATGGCCGTAGAAGCCGTTCTCGTCGTAGGTCACGACGACGTCGGGCCGGTGGTGCGCCATCAGCGCGGCCAGCCGGCGGGCGGCCTCGTCGACCGGGGTGGTCCAGAACGCGCCGGGCGCGTCATTGGTCTCCCAACCCATCATCCCGGAGTCGGCGTACCCGAGCAGCTCAAGCTGCTCGACGCCGAGGATCTCGCAGCTGCGGCGCAGCTCGACCTCGCGGAGCGCGACGACCGCGGCCGGGTCATGGCCCGGTTCACCCGGCTTCACCCCGCCCGGACCGTCGCCGCAGCGGCCGTCGGTGCAGGTCACGAGCACGGTGCGGATCCCGTCCGCGGCAGCGGCGGCGAGCACCCCGCCGGTTCCGGTGGCCTCGTCGTCCGGGTGGGCGTGCACGGCCATGAGGGTCAGCTCGGGCATGCGAGGAACCTAGTCAGGCGGCCCGCCGGGCACTGGCTATGTTCGACCGATGGCCGAGCTCCCGCTGGCGGCGTCCCGCCACGCCTTCCGGGCCCGCCGGCGGCCGTACTGGCCCGGCGAGGTCGCGCTGGTGGGTGCCTTCTACGCCGCGTACGCCGAGATCCGGGACACGCACGGCCGCGACACGGCCGGGGGCGCGCAAGAACGGGCGGCCGCCGGGCACGCGCGCGGGATCCTGCACGTGGAGCGGCTGCTGCACCTCGACCCCGAGCGGGGGCTCCAGTCGCTGCTGCCGCGCGGTGGGCTGCCGCTGCACGCGATCAACGCCTTCTACCTGCTGGCGCACGTGACGGTGACGGTGGCGGTGCTGGTCTTCCTGCTCGTCCGGCGGCCGGCGATCTACCGGCGCTGCCGGACGGCGCTGCTGGGAGTGTCGGCGGCCGCTCTCGCGATCTTCGCGCTCTACCCGACGCTGCCGCCGCGGCTGCTCCCGGCGGCCCACGTCCGCAACGCCCTCGCCAGCGGCGGGCTGTGGTCGCTCAACCACGGCGGGATAGAGCGGATCGCCGACCCGTACGCGGCGATGCCCTCGCTCCACCTCGGCTGGTCAACGTGGGTGGCGCTGAGCCTCGCGGCGGCCATCGGGCACGGCAGGCGCCGCTGGCTGCTCGCGCTCTACCCGCTGTTCGTCTCCGCGGTGGTGCTCGCGAACGGCGCGCACTGGCTGCTCGACGTCGTGGCGGGCGCCGCGCTCTCGCTGCTCTGCTGGTGGGCGTCCGGTCGCCTCCACCGGGTCGCGGCGAGCGGGAACCCGCGCGGTTCGGTCAGCAGCAGTCGGGGTCGATGATCGTGCACAGGGCGCCGAGCGCAGGTCGTACAGGGCTGTAGTAGACCCAGGTCCCCCGCTTGCTCCCGGTGATCAGCCCGGCTTCGCGCAGTGCCTTCAGGTGATGGCTCACGGTCGCGTCGGACAACCCGACGGCCGGGGCGAGGTCGCCGTTGCAGGCCTCTCCGCCGGGCGCGGCGAGGATCAGGCTGAGGAGCCGGAGGCGTACCGGGTCGGCCAGGGCCTTCAGGCGCAGCGCCACCTCGAGGGCGGCGTCCTCGGTCATGGCGCCGGCGGCGATGGGCGCGCACGTCGCCGGGCTGCTGACGTCCAGCAGCGGCAGGGCCTTCGGCACCGCGACCTCCATTCCTTGACGTATGTCTAACCATGCTCGATGCTCGTCCATACCGAGATGTTCATCGAACAAGGAGCACAGGATGTCACGAGTGCAGCTGGCCCTGAACGTGTCCGACCTCAAGGGTGCGATCGCCTTCTACAGCAGGCTCTTCGGCACCGAACCGGCGAAGCGCCGGCCGGGGTACGCGAACTTCGCGGTCGCCGAGCCGCCGCTGAAGCTGGTGCTTCTGGAGGACACCCAGGCGAGGGGTACGGGCGTCGGCGGCGCGCTGAACCACCTGGGCGTCGAGGTCGAGACGACCGACCTCGTCACCGCGGCGACCGAGCGGCTCGCCGGCGAGGGCCTCGACACCGCGACCCAGGAGAACACGACCTGCTGCTACGCCGTCCAGGACAAGGTCTGGGTCCACGACCCGGACGAGGTGCCGTGGGAGGTCTACGCCGTCCTCGCCGACGCCGAGCGCGCCGCCTGCTGCTGAGGGTGGCGACGCTCGCACCGGGGAGAGCCCCGGCCGATGAGGCGACCGTGCTGGCCCGGCTGTCGCCGCTCGACCGGTTCCTGCCCGTGTGGATCATCGTCGCGATGGCCGTGGGGGTCGGG
>CAJCIY010000206.1 GCA_903970495.1 Candidatus Melainabacteria bacterium
CGCCGACCACGGCGAGGTCACCGACCTGATGGACCCGAGCGGGGGCGACTCCGAGCAGGTGCTCAAACAGTTCGAAGGCGCCGGGATCGATCTCGCCGCGCTCGCCCAGCGGCTCCAGGACGAGGGCAAAGACAGCTTCGACAAGGCCTGGGGAGAACTGCTGAAGACGATCGCCGACAAGCGCGGGGTCACGGCCGGGTGAGCGCCGGCGCCGCCGGTCCGCTCAGGGAGGCGCCCGCCTGGGGGCGCCTGCAGGCTCACTTCGCCGAGGTCCGCAAACACCACCTGCGCGACCTCTTCGCCGAGGACAAGGCGCGCGGCGAGCGGCTGGTCGCCGACGGCGCCGGGCTCTTCCTCGACTTCTCGAAGAACCGGGTCACCGACGAGACGGTGATGTTGCTCGGCGAGCTGGCCCGCGAGCGCGGCGTCGAGGAGCGCCGCGAAGCGATGTTCCGCGGCGAGCACATCAACGTCTCCGAGGACCGCGCCGTCCTCCACGTGGCGCTGCGGATGCCGCGCGAGCGCTCGCTGATCGCCGACGGCGTCGACGTGGTCAAGGAGGTGCACGAGACGCTCGACCGGATGGGCGCCTTCTGCGAGCGCGTCCGCGACGGCGAGTGGCGCGGCCACACCGGCAAGGCGATCCGCAACGTCGTCAACATCGGGATCGGCGGCTCCGACCTCGGCCCGGTGATGGCCTACGAGGCGCTCCGCCACTACTCGCGCCGCGAGATGACCTTCCGCTTCGTCTCCAACATCGACGGCACCGACTTCGTCGAGGCGACCCGTGACCTCGACCCGCAGGAGACCCTCTTCATCGTCTCCTCGAAGACCTTCACGACGCTGGAGACGATGACCAACGCGCGCTCCGCCCGCGACTGGTCGCTGGCCGGCCTGGGCGGGGAGGAGGAGGCGGTCGCCAAACACTTCGTCGCCGTCTCCACCAACGCCGACGCGGTCACCGAGTTCGGTATCGACACCGACAACATGTTCGGCTTCTGGGACTGGGTCGGCGGCCGCTACTCGATGGACTCCGCCATCGGCCTGTCGACGATGATCGCCGTCGGCCCCGACCGGTTCGGCGAGCTGCTCGCCGGGTTCCACGCGATGGACGAGCACTTCCGCACCGCCCCGTTCGAGGCCAACCTGCCGGTGATCCTCGGCCTGCTCACGGTCTGGTACGTCGAGTTCTTCGGCACCCGGACGCAGGCCGTGCTGCCCTACGACCAGTACCTCAAGCGGTTCCCCGCGTATCTGCAGCAGCTCACGATGGAGTCCAACGGCAAGCACGTGACCCTCGCCGGCGACCGGGTCGACTACGCGACCGGGCCGGTCTACTGGGGCGAGCCGGGCACCAACGGGCAGCACAGCTTCTACCAGCTGATCCACCAGGGCACGGAGATCATCCCCGCCGACTTCATCGGCTTCACCCACCCCCTCAACCCGCTCGGCGAGCACCACGACCTGCTGACCGCCAACGTCTTCGCGCAGACCGAGGCGCTGGCGTTCGGCAAGACCGCCGAGCAGGTCGCGGCGGAGGGCACGCCCGACCAGCTCGTGCCGCACCGGGTGTTCGAGGGCAACCGGCCGTCGAACACGCTGCTGCTCGAGCAGCTGACCCCGTACGCGCTGGGCAGCCTCGTCGCGCTCTACGAGCACTCGGTGTTCGTGCAGGGCACGGTCTGGTCGATCAACTCCTTCGACCAGTGGGGCGTCGAGCTCGGCAAGGTGCTGGCCAAGAAGGTCGCGTCGCAGCTCGGGTCCGACACCGAGCCGGCGCAGGACCACGACAGCTCGACCAACGCTCTCATCGGCCGCTACCGGGCCGCCCGCCGCTGACCGTCAGGCGCGGTCGAGGCGCAGGTACGCGTGGGCGCCCCACCCCGCGTCGGTCGGCTGCGCCCACACGGTCACCCGCAGCAGCAGGTCGTGGCCGGCGGCATGGGTGAGCGTCAGGTCGACCTCGCGCGGCACGCGGTGCGCGCCGCCGTCCCGCAGGTAGGCCCGCAGCCGCTCCCGGTACGCGGGGCTCAGCGCCGCCGGTGCCCGCGCGACGATCTCGGTGCCGAGGGCGTCCTGGGCCGCGACGCCCAGCAGCGCCTCGGCCGCCGGGTTCCACGCGGTGACCTGGCCGCGCTCGTCGGTGCTGACGTACGCGTCACACGACGCGAACACGAGCGACCGCGCGAGCTCGCTCTCCCGCGCCAGGGCAGCGGCCGCGTCCCGTACCTCGGTCACGTCGGTCATCGCGACGACGGCCCCGGTGACGGCGCCGTCCGCGGCGCGCAGCTGCTGGCCGTCGCAGCGCACGCGCCGCGGCGGTGAGCCGGGCGGCGCGATCGTGATCACGGTGCCCGACACCCGGCCGTCCATCAGGGCGCGGTAGAGCGGGACCTCCTGAGGGCGCAGCAGGGCCGTGTGTTCGGCGTCGTACAGGTCGAAGCGCCGCGGCCACGAGCCCGCCTCGACGTCAGGGTCGTGGTCGAGGCCGTGGAACCGGCGTGCCGCGGTGTTGAACAGCGTCAGGTGGCCGTCGGCGTCGCAGGCCACGATGCCCAGGTCGACGGTCTCGAGGACCGCGTCGAGCAGGCCCAGCCGGCCGGTCTCCGCGTCGGTCGCCGCGGCGGCGTCGGCCCGTCGCTGGTCGGGCACCGCCTTCGGAGACAGCGCGCGAGGCCAGCCCATGGGGGTTGGTTCGGCGCGACCGCGGCCGGGCTTGACCGGTGCCGGCCACCCGATCCCCGACCCGGACGCCCTGGTCAGGTCGACGGCTCCCGGCCGGCTGCGGAGCGCAGCTGGTACGGCACGCTGATCACGATGACGCCCGGCTCGAACAGCAGGCGCGCCTTGAGCCGGATCGCGCTCTGGTTGTGCAGCAGCTGCTCCCACCAGTGGCCGACGACGTACTCGGGCAGGAAGACCGTCACGACGTCGCGGGGGCTGGCCCGGTGGACGTCGCGCAGGTAGGTCAGCACCGGCCGCGTGATCTCCCGGTAGGGCGAGTCCATGACGTGCAGCGGGATGTCGATGCCGTGGGCGTCCCACTCCCGCGCAAGCGCCTCGGTGGCCTCGTGGTCGACGCCGACGGTCAGCGCGTCGAGGCTGAACGGTCGGGTCGAGCGGGCGAAGGCCAGGGCCTGCAGCGTCGGGCGGTGGATCTTCGAGACGAGCACGATGGCGTGGTTGCGCGAGGGCGCGATCGCCGGTCCGCTGGCCCCGACCGCCAGCTCGTCGCTCACGGCGTCGTAGTGCCGGCGGATGCCGCGCATCACGAGGAACAGCAGGACCATCGCGACGATGGCGATCCAGGCGCCGTGCTCGACCTTGGTGATGACGACGATGACCAGCACCAGCGCGGTCGCGACGGCGCCCAGCAGGTTGACCGCCTGCGCCCGCCGGATGCGGCCGCGCTCGGTCGGCCGGGCGGTGCCGAGCTCGCGGCGCCAGTGCTTGACCATGCCGTACTGGCTCAGCGTGAAGGAGGTGAAGACGCCGATGATGTAGAGCTGGATCAGCCGGTCGATGTTGGCGTCGAAGCCGACGATCAGCGCGAGCGCGGCGCCGGCGAGCAGCAGGATGCCGTTGCTGAACACCAGCCGGTCGCCGCGGGCCGCGAGCTGGCGCGGCAGGTAGCGGTTCTGGGCGAGGATGCTCGCGAGCGTCGGGAAGCCGGAGAACGCGGTGTTCGCGGCGAGGATGAGGATCCCCGCCGTCGCGATCTGGAAGACGACGAACAGCACGGAGTGCCGGCCCCAGACCGCCGCGGCGAGCTGGCTGATCACCGACGGCGAGCCGGACGCGTAGGCACGGGCGTGCGTCGCGATGGCGAGCACCGTGATGCCGACGAACATCGTGACGGCGAGCCCGCCCATGGTGACGAGGGTGCGGGCGGCGTTGCGGCTCTTCGGTGGCTGGAAGCCGGGGACGCCGTTGCTGATCGCCTCGACGCCGGTCAGCGCGGTGCAGCCCGAGGAGAACGCACGCAGCGCGAGGAACACGGTCGCGAGCCCGCCGACGTCGGTCGAGCGGGTCAGCTGCTCGTGCGCGCTGACGGCCTGCGGCAGGTGGCCGAACAGCTCGTGCCCGAGCGCGAACGCCAGCAGCAGGAAGACCCCGACGATGAAGGTGTACGTCGGGACCGCGAACGCTCGGCCGCTCTCGCGCACGCCGCGGAGGTTGACCAGTGCGATGAGGATCACGAACCCGACGGACAGCACCACCGCGTGCTTCTGCAGCGACGGCGCGGCCGAGGTGATCGCGACGACGCCGGCCACGACCGAGACGGCCACGGTCATGACGTAGTCGACGAGGAGCGCCGCCGCCGCGGTGAGCGCCGCGGTGGCGCCGAGGTTGTCCCGGCTGACGACGAAGGCGCCGCCGCCCGACGGGTAGGCGTAGCAGGTCTGCCGGTAGGACGCGACGACGACGACGAGCAGCAGCGCCACCAGCGCGGCGATCGGCTTGGACAGCGTCAGGTACGCGGCGCCGCCGAAGCCGCTCACCAGCAGGATCTCCTCGGTCGCGTACGCCACCGAGGAGATGGGGTCTGAGCAGAAGATCGGCAGCGCGAGCCACTTCGGGAGCAGCGTCTCGCCGAGCTGGTTGCTGCGCAGCGGGCGACCGACGAGCACCCGCTTGACCGCGTCGACGGCGAGCGCCATGGACTCCTCTTCCCAGGTCGGCCCGCGCTGCCGGCAGGCAGTGCTTCGCGACGCGTCCGAGGCTAGGTTACGGAGCCCCCGACGGGGCCGGTCCGTCAGAGGTCGACGTGGAAGCTCATCGTCACGGTGCGGTCGTCGGGCAGGTGGAAGTAGTCCGCCGGGTCGGCCGCCGTGCCGGCGAGCGCCAGGAACAGCCGCTTGCGCCAGCTCCGCAGGTCGCCGTCCTGACCGCGGTGGATGCTGATCCGCGACAGGAAGTAGTACGCCTGGTCGACGTCGATCTGCAGGTCGGCCGAGGTGCCGTGCACGCCGCGCAGCAGCCGCGGGATGTCCTGGTGGTCCTGGAACCCCGACCGCGCCGTCAGGTGGACGATGCCGTCCTCGGCGTCGCCGAGGTTCTCGACGACGATCCGGTCGGCCGGCGGCACGTGCGGCACGCCCTCGAGCTGGACGCTGATGATCACGACGTGCTCGTGCAGCACGTGGTTGTACGCCAGGTTCGCGCGCAGGGCGAGCGGCGTCGTACCCGTGTCCGGGTGCGGGAAGACGGCCGTGCCGGGGACGCGGGCGACGTCGGCCGCGGCGACCTTCTCGACGAACTCGGTGAGCATGCCCTCCTGCCGGATCCGCCGCTCGGTGACGATGTGCCGGCCGCGCTCCCACGTCGTCATGACGACGAAGAGCACGAGCGCGACGCTGAGCGGCAGCCAGCCGCCGTGTGCGACCTTGGTGAGGTTGGCGGCGAAGAACACGACCTCCACGACGCCGAAGACGATGCCGGCGAGCACCAGCTTCCATCGCGACCACCCCCAGACCGAGTGCGCCGCGATGAGCAGCAGCGCCGTCGTGAGGAGGAACGTGCCGGTCACCGCGACCCCGTACGCGGTGGCCAGCTTCGCCGACGAGCGGAAGCCGAACACCAGCGCGAGCACGCCGACGAACAGCAGCCAGTTGACGGCCGGGACGTAGATCTGGCCGCGCTCCCGGTCCGAGGTCTGCCGGACCGTGAGGTGCGGCAGCGCGCCGAGCCGGACGGCCTGGTGCGAGACCGAGAACGCGCCGGAGATGACGGCCTGCGAGGCGATCACGGTGGCGAGGGTCGCGAGGATGACCATCGGGATCCGCCCCCACGACGGCACCAGCAGGTAGAACGGGTTCGCCGCGGTGGCCGGTCGGCGCAGGATCAGCGCACCCTGCCCGAAGTAGTTGATCGTCAGCGTCGGCATCACCAGCGCGAACCAGGCCTTGCGGATCGGCGGCCGGCCGAAGTGGCCCATGTCGGCGTACAGGGCCTCGGCGCCGGTGATCGACAGCACCACCGCGCCCATCGCGATGAACGTCGTGTAGGGATGCGACCCGACGAAGGTCGCGATGTACGTCGGTGACAGCGCCTCGAGGATGGCCGGCTGACGCGCGATCTCCGGGACGCCGAGGGCGGCGATCACCACGAACCAGACGACCATCACGGGCCCGAACAGCAGCCCGACGCGGTGCGTGCCCCAGCGCTGGACGAGGAACAGGACGGCGAGGATCGCGGCGCTGATCGCCAGCGTGACGTGCCGCAGGCTCGGCGCGGGGACGTCGAGGCCCTCGACCGCGGAGAGCACCGAGATGGCGGGCGTGATCAGGCTGTCGCCGTAGAACAGGCAGGCGCCGAGCAGCCCGAGGGTCACGATGACCGCCGCGCGGCGGCCGGTCCCGCCCAGCAGCCGGCGAAGCAGTGCGGTCAGCGCGAGGACGCCGCCCTCGCCGTCGTTGTCGGCGCGCATGACGAACAGCACGTACTTGATCGAGACCACGATGGTGATCGACCAGAAGACGAGGGAGAGCACGCCGTAGACGTCGCCGGTGTTCGGGTGGACGTCGCCGTGGTCGATGGAGAAGACGGTCTGCAGCGAGTAGAGCGGGCTGGTCCCGATGTCGCCGAAGACCACGCCGAGCGCGCCGACGGCGAGCCCGATCCCGGCCGCCCGGCCGACCCGGCTGCGCCGGGTGGGGGGTGCGTCGTCGTCGGCGTTCTCCGCCGACTGCTCCATCACGCGGTCGGTCACCGGCACAGTGTCCCTGCCGGCGGGTGATCGGCGCGGCCGCAGGGGCCGGGCGATCCGCGGGCCGTCAGCCGGGGAGACCCGCGTACCGGGTCAGCAGGTCGGGCCGGGCGGTCGCCGCGGGCGTGAGCACGGTGTCGACGAACCAGCGCGCCTCCGGCTGCCAGGCGTCATCCTCGCCGGCGAGCTCGACGAGCAGCGAGCCGGCGATCGTGACCGCGGCCAGCTCCAGGAACCCGGCCGCCGCGGCGAGCACGCCGTCGCCGCGCGCGGCGAGCAGCGCACGCGCCTCGGCCGCGAGCCGGTCGCAGGCCTGTGCGACGGCGGCCGCGTGCGGGCTCGGGGCGGTGGCCTTCACGCGCGCGTCGAGCAGCTCGAGCAGCACCGCGCCGTCGCGGACCGGCAGCTTGCGCGACACGAGGTCGATCGCCTGGATGCCGTTGGTGCCCTCGTAGATCGACGTGATCCGGGCGTCGCGCTCGTGCTGCTCGACCCCGGTGTCGGTGACGTACCCGGCGCCGCCGTGCACCTGCGTCGCGAGGCGCGTGACCACCGCGACCTGGTCGGTGCACCAGCCCTTGGCCAGCGGGGTGAGCAGGTCGGCGAGCTCCCGGCCGTGGGCGCGGTCGGCGTCCGTCGCCGTCGCGGCGAGCGACAGGTCGAGGGCCGCGGCGGTCGCCGAGGTCAGCAGCCGCATCGCGCCGACCGTCGCGTCGGCGGTCGCGAGCATCCGGCGTACGTCGGGGTGCTGCGCGATGACGGCGGGCCGCCGGTCGGGGCCGCGGCCCTGCACGCGCTCGTGGGCGTAGGAGGTCGCGGCCTGCCGCGCCCGCTCCGCGATGCCGAGGCCCTCGATGCCGACCGAGAGCCGCGCGACGTTCATCATCGTGAACATCGCGGCGAGACCGCCGCCGGGCTCGCCGACGAGGTGGCCGACGGCGTCCTCGTAGTGCATCGAGCAGGTGGGCGAGCCGTGGATGCCCATCTTGTGCTCGAGCCCGGTGCAGCGGACCCCGTTGCGGGCGCCGAGCGAGCCGTCGCCGTTGACGAGCCGCTTGGGGACGACGAACAGCGAGATGCCGCGGGTGCCCTCCGGCGCGCCGGGGAGCCGCGCCAGCACGAGGTGGACGATGTTCTCGGTCAGGTCGTGCTCGCCGTACGTGATGTAGATCTTGTCGCCGGTGACGAGGTAGGCGTCCCCGTCGGGACGCGCCCGGGTCGTGATCGCGCCGACGTCGGAGCCGGCCTGCGCCTCGGTGAGGTTCATCGTCCCGGTCCACGCGCCGGAGACCAGCTTCGGCAGGTAGACCGCCTGCAGCGCAGGGCTTGCGTGCACATCGAGCAGCTCGATCGCGCCCTGCGTGAGCATCCCGCAGAGGCTGAACGCCATGTTCGAGGCGGTCAGCAGCTCCTGCATCGCCATGCCGACCGACCACGGCATGCCGCCGCCGCCGTGCCGCTCGGGGAAGGGCACGCCGCTCCAGCCGCCCTCGGCGTAGGCGGCCCACGCCTGCTGCCAGCCGGGACTCGTGGTCACGGCGCCGGTCGCGGGGTCGTAGGACGCGGGGTGCCGGTCGCCGACCGCGTTGAGCGGCGCGACGACCTCCGCACAGAGCTCCCCGAAGCCGGCGAGGACCGCACGGGCGGCGTCCTCGTCGTACGCGGCCGCGTCGGCGCCGACGGCGTGCCGGCCGGTGCGGATCGCGGCGAGCAGCGCCTCGACCGGAGGGGTGTAGGTGTCGGTCATCGCGTCAGCTCCCGTAGTCGTAGAACCCGCGGCCGGACTTCCGGCCGAGCAGCCCGGCGTCGACCATCCGCAGCAGGAGCGGCGGCGGCGCGTAGAGCGGCTCCTTGAACTCCTCGTACATGGACTCGGCGACGGCCTGGGTGGTGTCGAGGCCGATGAGGTCGGTCAGCCGCAGCGGTCCCATCGGGTGGGCGCAGCCCTCGACCATGCCCCGGTCGATGTCCTCGAGCGAGGCGAACCCCGACTCGAGCATCCGGATCGCCGAGAGCAGGTACGGGATGAGCAGCGCGTTGACGATGAACCCGGCGCGGTCCTGCGAGCGGACGACGTGCTTGGACAGCACACCGGTCGCGAAGTCGGTCGCGGCGGCCTCGGTCTCGTCGGAGGTCAGCAGCGAGGTGACGAGCTCGACCAGCGGCAGCACCGGCACCGGGTTGAAGAAGTGCAGCCCCACGACCTGCTCGGGCCGGCGCGTCGCCATCGCGAGCTTCATGATCGGGATCGACGAGGTGTTGCTTGCGAGGACGGCCGTGTCACCGGTGACGACGGCGTCGAGCCGGCGGAAGGTCTCGACCTTCAGCTCCGGGATCTCGGGGACCGCCTCGACCACGAGGGTGCGGTCGGCGAGCGCGTCGATGTCCGGCGTGACCAGGAGGCTCGCGAGCGCGGCGTCGACGAGCGCACGGTCGAGCTTGCCGCGGTCGGCCGCCCGCTCCAGCGAGCGCACGATCTTCTCCCGGCCGGCCGACGCCGCGGCCTCCGAGGCCTCGACCACGACGACGTCGCAGCCGGCCCGCGCCGCGACCTCCGCGATGCCCGAGCCCATCAGGCCGCACCCGACGACGCCTATCCGCTGCTCTCCCACGACTGCCTTCTCCCTGTTGCTGTGCTCAGACGGTGCGGCGGAACTGGCCGCCGACCTCGAGGAACGCGGCGGTGATCTCGCCGAGGCTGCACACCTGGACGGCCGCCATCAGCTCGCCGAAGACGTTGCCGCCGGTGGCGGCGACCTCGCGCAGCCGCGCGAGGGCCGGGCCGCTCTGCAGGCGGTGCGCCTCGTGGAAGGAGGCGAGGCGGTCGAGCTGCGAGCGCTTCTCCGCCTCCGTCGCGCGGGCGAGCTCGACGACCTGCGGCGGCTCGTCACCCGGCGGTGCGAGTGCGGTGTTGACCCCGACGATCGGCAGCGAGCCGTCGTGCTTGCGCTGCTCGTAGAGCATCGACTCGTCCTGGATCCGGCCGCGCTGGTAGCCGGTCTCCATCGCGCCGAGGACGCCGCCGCGCTCGTCGAGCCGGTCGAACTCCGCGAGCACCGCGGCCTCGACCAGGTCGGTGAGCTCGTCCACGATGTAGCTGCCCTGCAGCGGGTTCTCGTTCATCGACAGGCCCCACTCCTGGTCGATGATCTGCTGGATCGCCAGCGCCCGGCGCACGGACGCCGCGCTCGGAGTCGTGACCGCCTCGTCGAAGGCGTTGGTGTGCAGGCTGTTCGCGTTGTCGTAGAGCGCGCACAGTGCCTGCAGCGTGGTGCGGATGTCGTTGTAGGACATCTCCTGCGCGTGCAGCGACCGGCCCGAGGTCTGCACGTGGTACTTCAGCTTCTGCGACCGCGGGCTCGCGCCGTAGCGGTCGCGCATCGCGATCGCCCAGATCCGGCGGGCGACCCGGCCGAGCACGGTGTACTCGGCGTCCATGCCGTTGGAGAAGAAGAACGACAGGTTGTGGGCGAAGTCGTCGACGGCCATGCCGCGCGCGAGGTACGCCTCGACGTAGGTGAACGCGTTCGACAGCGTGAACGCCAGCTGCGACAGCGGGTTCGCCCCGGCCTCGGCGATGTGGTAGCCGGAGATCGACACCGAGTAGAAGCCGCGGACGTCGTGCTGCACGAACCACTCCTGCATGTCGGCCATGCAGCGCAGCGAGAACTCGGTGGAGAACAGGCAGGTGTTCTGGCCCTGGTCCTCCTTGAGGATGTCGGCCTGGACCGTGCCGCGTACGCGCTGCAGGGTCTCGGCGCGGACCACCTCGGGGTCCTCGCCGGGCCGGGCCTCGAGCGCATGCTCGACCGCGACGCTGAAGAACATCGCGAGCAGCGTCGGGGCGGGGCCGTTGATCGTCATCGAGACCGACGTCGAGGGGGAGTTGAGGTCGAAGCCGCGGTAGAGCTCGCGCATGTCGTCGAGCGTCGCGATCGAGACCCCAGAGGTGCCCACCTTGCCGTAGATGTCCGGGCGGGTGTCGGGATCGCGGCCGTAGAGGGTCACGGAGTCGAACGCCGTCGACAGGCGCGTCGTGGGCAGTCCCTCCGACAGCAGCCGGAAGCGGCGGTTGGTCCGGAACGCGTCGCCCTCGCCCGCGAACATGCGCGCCGGCGCCTCGCCCTGCCGTCGGAGCGGGAAGACCGCCGCGGTGTACGGGAACCGGCCGGGCAGGTTCTCGCCGCGGAGGTAGCGGACCAGCTCGCCGTGGTCGGTCGTACGGGGGAGCGCGACCCGCGGCACCTCGGTGCCGGACAGCGTGGTGCGGTGCAGCTGCTGGCCGTCGAGCTCGTCGGCCGCGTACGCGGCCCGGGTCTGCTCCCAGCCGTCGAGCTCGGCGAGCAGCGGTGCGGGGAGCGCCTCCTCGGCCGCCGCGCGGAGCGGCACCAGGTCGGTCGCGGCGGGCGCCAGGGACAGCGCCGTGCCCAGGTGCTGCCGGGTGCGGGCCGCGTCGGCGAGCGACGCGGTCTCGCGGTGGTAGCCGCGGACCGTCTCGGCGATCGCGCCGAGGTAACCGGCGCGGGCCGGCGGGACGATCGGCTGCAGCTTCGTCGAGACGTGGGTGGCCGGTCCGTCGCCGACCCCGGTCTGCAGCCCGTGCTCCGACAGCAACCGGGTGAGCTCGGCGAACAGGGCGTCGACGCCGTCGTCGCGGAACCGCGCCGCGCTGGTGCCGAAGACCGGCATCGACTCCCAGCTCGCGCCGAACGCCTCGCGGTTGCGGACCAGCTGGCGGGCGACGTCGCGGCGGGCGTCCTCGCCGCCGCGGCGCTCGTACTTGTTGACGGCGACCACGTCGGCGAAGTCGAGCATGTCGATCTTCTCGAGCTGCGAGGCGGCGCCGTACTCGGGTGTCATGACGTAGAGCGCGGTGTCGCAGTGGCTGACGACGGCGGCGTCGCCCTGGCCCATGCCCGGCGTCTCGAGGACGACCAGGTCGGCGCCCCAGGCCTTGCAGGCGCTGATCACGTCGTCGATGTGCTCCGGCAGGGCAGCCCCGGGCGTACGGGTGGCGAGCGAGCGGAAGAACGTGCGCTCGCCGCCGTCGAGGGCGTTCATCCGGATCCGGTCGCCGAGCAGCGCGCCGCCGCCGCGTCGCCGTGACGGGTCGACCGCGAGGACCGCGATCCGCAGCTTGTCGCCGCTGTGGGCCCGGAACCGGCGCAGCAGCTCGTCGGTCAGGCTGGACTTGCCGGAGCCGCCGGTGCCGGTGATGCCGAGCACCGGCACCTGGCGGCCCGAGGCCGCCTTCGCGAGCTCGGCCGACAGGTCGGGGTCGCCGCCGCGCTCGAGCACGGTGATCGCGCGGGCCAGGGCACCGGTGCCACCGCTGAGCAGGTCGGCGGTCTCGGCCGGCTGGCGCGTCAGGTCGACGTCGCACGCCTCGATCAGCGTGTTGATCATCCCGGGGAGGCCGAGCCGCTGGCCGTCCTCGGGGGAGAAGATCGTCACGCCGCGCTCCTTCAGCAGCGCGATCTCCTCGGCGACGATGACGCCGCCGCCGCCGCCGAAGACCTGCACGTGGCCGGCGCCGACCTCGCGCAGGTGCTCGACGAGGTAGCTGAAGTACTCGACGTGGCCGCCCTGGTAGGAGGAGACCGCGACGCCCTGCACGTCCTCCTGCAGCGCGGCGACGGCGACCTCGTGGACGCTGCGGTCGTGACCGAGGTGGACGACCTCGGCGCCCTGCGACTGGAGCACGCGCCGCATGACGTTGATCGCCGCGTCGTGCCCGTCGAAGAGGCTGGACGCCGTGACGAAGCGCACCGGGTTCGTGGGCGCGTACAGCTCAGCCATGCCGATCTCCTCCGACGTCCGACCGTAGGATGTCCTACGATACTGCTCCTCGTCGTGAGGTCGCTGGACGGAGGCCGGGATGGGGTTCGACCCGATCGCCGAGGCGCGCCGCCAGTGGGTCGCCCACGACTGGCCCGAGGCGGCCGACGGCATGGCGGCGGTCACCTCGGTCATGCGGGCGCAGCAGATCCTGCAGTCGCGGGTCGACGCGGCGCTGCGGCCCTTCGACCTGACCTTCGCCCGCTACGAGCTGCTGATGCTGCTGGTCTTCAGCCGGGCCGGGCGCCTTCCCATGTCGAAGGTCAGCCACCGGCTGCAGGTGCACCCGACCAGCGTCACCAACGCCGCCGACCGGCTGGAGCAGGCCGGACTGATCCGCCGCGAGCCGCACCCCGACGACCGTCGCGTGACGCTGGTCGCGGTGACGCCCGCGGGCCGGCGGCTCGGGCTGCGCGCGACGACCGCCCTCAACGACACGGTCTTCGGGGACGTCGGTCTCCGACCGGGGCAGGTGCGCAGCCTGGTCGATCTCCTCGTCGACCTGCGGGCCAGCGCGGGCGACCTCGGCTGACGTCTCCCGTAGCAGCGCTGCTCGCGGTCGCTAGGGAGAGACCATGCCGCCGTTGACGTTGAGCGTCTCGCCCGCGACGAAGCTCGACTCGGCCGACGCCAGGAAGACGTACGCCGGCGCGAGCTCCGCAGGCTGGCCGGACCGGCCGATGGGGGCCTCGCTGGCGCCGAAGTCGGGGAGCGACTCGGGGTCGACGCCGCCGGTGACCTGCAGGACGGTCCACGTCGGGCCGGGCGCAACGACGTTGACGCGGATGCCGCGCCCGATGAGCTGCTGCGCCATCCCCTTGGACAGGTTGTCGATCGCGCCCTTGGTGGCCGCGTAGTCGAGCCGGTCGGGCGAGGGGGTGTGCGCCTCGGCGCTGGCGGTGTTGATGATCGTGGAACCGGGGCCGAGGTGGGGCAGCGCGGCCTGCACGATCCGGAACGCGGCGAAGACGTTGGTCTCGAAGGTCTCGACGAACTGCTCGTCCGACAGGTCCTCGAGCTTCTCGACCCAGACCTGCTTGCCGGCGACGTTGACGATGCAGTCCAGCCCGCCGAGACCCTCGACCGCCTCCTGAACCAGCCGCCGGCAGTAGCCCAGGTCGGTCAGGTCACCGGGGATGGTGAGCGCCCTCCGTCCCGCGGCCTCGACCTGCTCGACGACGTGGCGGGCGTCCTCGGTCTCGGCGGGCAGGTACGCCAGCGCGAGGTCGGCGCCCTCGCGCGCGAACGCGATCGCGACCGCCGCGCCGATGCCGGAGTCG
>CAJCIY010000207.1 GCA_903970495.1 Candidatus Melainabacteria bacterium
AGATGCGTCAGATGTGACGCATCTGCACCACCAGCGCCAGGCGGCCGACCACGCCCAGACGTTCGTCGGTGCGCCGACCGTCGACCGCCGCTAGCCTGCGCGGGTGCAGACCGGCGCGCGGCTCGAGGCGTTCCTCGGCGTCACCGACCTCGAGCGGGCGCAGGCGTTCTACGTCGACGTGCTCGGGCTCGCCGTCGTCGAGTCCAACGGCTTCTCCCTGGTGCTCGACAGCGACGGCACGACCGTCCGGGTGCAGCGCGTCGAGGCGGCGCCGGGCCTTCCGCAGACCGTGCTCGGCTGGGTGGTCGACGACGTCGTCGCAGCGGTCGAGGAGCTGCGCGGCAAGGGCGTGGCCTTCGCCCGGTACGACGGCATGGACCAGGACGACCACGACGTGTGGAGCGCTCCCGGCGGTGACCGGATCGCGTGGTTCGCCGACCCCGACGGCAACGTGCTCTCCCTCGCCCAGCTGGTGTGAACCGGACGACCTGGGGCGGCGCCCTGCGGCCCCGTCGCGCAGCTCGCCCGCGCACCCGCACCACGTCAGCGCTGTCCGTGGCGATCTTCCTCGCGGCCGGGATCTTCCTGCTCGTCGTCGGTCTGCTGCGCCGCAGCGAAGCGCAGCCGGTCGCCGACGGGGCGCGTACGACCGGCACCGTCGTCGCGGTGCGGACGTACGCAGGCCACAGGTCCGACAGCTACCGGGCCGAGGTCCGCTACGTCACCGGTGCCGGGCGGGTCGAGCAGATCCTCGGCCCCTCGGTGAGCAGCAGGCCCGCGGTCGGCACATCGGTGCCGATCTCGTACGACCGCGCCGACCCCGGCCGCGCCCACGAGCTGATCGGGGACGGCGACGCGTGGTTCGCCATCCCCGCCGGGATCGTCTTCGTGGTGATCGCCGCCGGCCTCGGAGTACGAGTCGTGCAGCGGCGCCGTGAGGCAACGTCTGGTGATCGCGCCCTGCGCCCGGGCGATGGGCTCAGCCGGTACGGGTGACGACGAGGTCGCACAGCGCGTCGAGCGCCTGCCGCGGGGAGCCCGGCGCGACGTCGGCCAGCGAGGCCCGCGCCTGCGCCGCCCACTTGCCGGTCATCTCGCGGGCGACGGCCATCGCCGGGCTGCCGCGCAGCGCCGACAGCGCGGCGGCGAGGGCGTCGTCGCCCGACAGGTCGGACCGCACCTGCGCGAACACCGGCGGGTCGACGGTCGCGGCCACGACGACGGGCAGCGAGAGGATGCCCTCGCGCAGGTCGGTGCCGGGCGTCTTGCCGGACTCGTCCCCGGAGCTCGTCACGTCGAGGATGTCGTCGGAGAGCTGGAACGCCACGCCGAAGAACTCGGCGTACCGGGTCAGCGCGCCGACCTCGGACGGGCTGGCGCCGCCGAACATCGCGCCGAGCCGGCCGGCCGTCGCGATGAGCGAGCCGGTCTTCTCGGTGACCACGCGGAGGTAGTGCTCGAGCAGGTTGCCGCCCTCGGGCGGCCCGACCGTCTCGCGGATCTGGCCCTCGCACAGCACGCCGATGGTGCGGGCGAGGATCCGGGTCGCGTCGGCGCCGAGGTCGGCGGTCAGCTCCGAGGCGCGGGCGAACAGGAAGTCGCCGGTGAGGATCGCGATGGTGTTGCCCCAGCGGGCGTTCGCGGCCTGGGCACCCCGTCGTACCGTCGCCTCGTCCATGACGTCGTCGTGGTAGAGCGTCGCGAGGTGGGTGAGCTCGATGGCGACCGCCGCCCCGACCACGTCGTCGGTGACGCCGCGACCGGCGGCGTGGGCGGCGAGCAGCGTGACGAGCGGCCGGTAGCGCTTGCCGCCGGCGGCGACCAGGTGGTGCGAGGCCTCGTCGACGAACGGGTACTCGCTGCGCACGGTCTCGCGCATCAGCGCCTCGACCCGCGCCATGCCGTCGGTCATGGCGGACTCGAGCGCGCTGTCCGCGAACTCCAGGCCGCGCAAGGCGGTCGGCATCACGAGCACATCACGCGAGGAGCGTACGGGGTCAGCGCACGAAGACGGCGGCGTTGTGCGCGAGCGTCATGACCGACGCGGGGACGATGCCGAGCACCAGCGTGACGGCGAGCCCGAGGCCGACCGCGCCGGCGGCGTACCCGGAGGCCTCGGCGACGACCGGGCCGTCGGCGACCGGCTCCGCGAAGAACATCAGCACGATGACGCGGGCGTAGAAGAACGCCGTGATCGCGGAGGTGATCACGCCGACGACGACCAGGCCCGCGGCGCCGCCGTTGATCGCCGCCTGGAAGACGTAGAACTTCGCCATGAAGCCGCTGGTGAGCGGGATCCCCGCGAGGGCCAGCAGGAAGAACGCGAACGCGGCCGCCTGGAACGGCGCGCGCCTGCCCAGCCCCGCCCACTGCGAGAGGTGGGTCGCCTCGCCGTTGCCGTCGCGTACCAGGCCGACGATCGCGAACGCGCCGATCGTCGTGAAGCCGTAGGTCAGCAGGTAGAACATCGTGCCGGCCAGGCCCTGCGCGTTGGTCGCGGTGAAGCCGACCAGGATGAAGCCGGCGTGCGCGATCGAGGAGTAGGCGAGCATCCGCTTGATGTCCTGCTGCGTGATCGCGAGGACCGCGCCGACGACCATCGTGGCGATCGAGACGACCCACATGATCGGGCGCCAGTCCCAGCGGATGTCGCCGAAGCCGACGTAGAACACCCGCAGCAGCGCCCCGAACGCGGCGACCTTCGTGCCCGCCGACATGAACGCGGTGACCGGCGTGGGCGAACCCTGGTAGACGTCGGGGGTCCACGCCTGGAACGGCGCGGCTCCGATCTTGAACAGCAGCCCGACCAGCAGCAGCGCCATCCCGAGGAACAGGAACGTGTCGTCCTTCGAGGTGTTCGCCGCGGCGTTGAAGATGTCGCCGAGCTCCACCGAGCCGGCGAAGCCGTAGATCATCGCGAGGCCGTACAGGAAGAAGGCCGAGGAGAACGCGCCGAGCAGGAAGTACTTGAGCGCGGCCTCCTGCGACAGCAGCCGCCGGCGGCGGGCGAGGCCGGCCATCAGGTAGAGCGGCAGCGACAGCACCTCGAGCGCGACGAACATCGTCAGCAGCGAGTTCGACTGCGAGAAGAGCATCATGCCGCCGACCGAGAAGCTCATCAGCGGGAACGCCTCGGTGACGGTGTCGGTGCTGGCAAGCAGCGCGCTGGCCTCCTGCGTGCCGGGAAGAGCCGCGGGGTCGGCGACGAGCGCGTCGGCGTTCCCGCCGGAGCGGTCGGCCAGCAGCAGCAGCGAGCCCAGCGCGAGCAGCAGGATCGTGCCGTCGAGGAACAGCGCCGGCCCGTCGACCGCGACCGCGCGGGAGGCGACCAGACCGCGGAAGCTGTGGTTGACCACCACCATCACGAAGGCCGCGACGAAGCCGGTGCCGGCGAGCAGGATCTGCGTCAGGCGGCGCGCGGCGGCCGGGGCGAACGCCTCGACCAGCACGCCGAGCAGCGCGGCGCCGAAGACGATGAGCAGCGGCGAGAGCTGCCGGTAGTCGATGACGGGGGTCGTGATCTGCCCGGGTACGGCAGCGGCGACGCCGGCGGCGGCGATCATGAGCAGGCTCCTTGCTTGACCGCCGCGTACTGCGCCGGGGTCAGGAAGTCCGGAAGCGTCTTCCCCGTGCCGTCGTAGCCGCCCGGCAGCGGACACGCCGAGGCGTCCAGCGGCGCCGGGTCGTGCCGGTTCGCCCGGTCGTAGGTCGCGGTGACCGACGGCTTGATGATGTCGATCAGCGGCTTCGGGTAGACGCCGAGGACGACGACCAGCGCGAGCACCGGCGAGATCACCGCGATCTCCCGGACGTCGAGGTCCTTCATCTTCTCGAGGCCGGCCTTCAGCGGACCCTGCATCGTCCGCTGGTAGGCGATCAGCACGTACAGCGCCGCCAGGATGATGCCGACGGTCGCGACGACGGCCGCCGCGCGGTATCGGGTGAAGGTGCCGACGAGGACCAGGAACTCCGAGACGAACGAGTTCAGGCCCGGCAGCGCGAGCGAGGACAGGCCGGCGAGCAGGAACGCGCCGCCGAGGATCGGTGCCTGCTTGGCCGCGCCGCCGAAGTCGTCGATGTTCCGGCTGCCGCGGCGGGCGATCAGGAACCCGACGACGAGGAACAGCGCACCGGTCGAGAGGCCGTGGTTGACCATGTAGAGCACCGCGCCGGTGCCGCCCTGGCTGGTGAAGGCGAAGACGCCCATCGCGATGAACCCGAAGTGCGCGACCGAGGTGTACGAGACCAGCCGCTTGAGGTCGCGCTGCGCCATCGCCACGAGCGCGCCGTAGAGGATGCCGACGATGCCGAGCGCGACGACGTACGGGGCGAAGGTCTTGCTCGCCGACGGGAACAGCGGGATGCAGTAGCGCAAGAACCCGAAG
This sequence comes from Candidatus Melainabacteria bacterium, assembly GCA_903970495.1. Taxonomy (GTDB): domain Bacteria; phylum Actinomycetota; class Actinomycetes; order Mycobacteriales; family CAJCIY01; genus CAJCIY01. The sequence goes on from CAJCIY010000207.1 coordinate 4,386, forward strand.
GTGCCGACCTTGTCGAGCACGCCGACGAGCAGCACCGACCCGCCGATCGGCGACTCGGCACCCGCGTCGGGCAGCCAGGTGTGGAACGGCCACAGCGGTGCCTTGATCGCGAACGCGATGAAGAAACCGAGGAACAGCCAGTCCTGCAGGCCGGTCGACAGGTGCAGCTTCTCCAGCGCGAAGATGTCGAACGTGCCGTGCCCGAGCTGGTGCACCGACTGCACGTACAGGCCGATCATCGCGGCCAGCATCAGCAGGCCGCCGACCAGCGAGTAGAGCAGGAACTTCACCGCGGCGTACGACCGCTGCGGGCCGCCGAACGCCCCGATGATGAAGTACATCGGGATGAGCATCGCCTCGAAGAAGACGTAGAACAGGAAGACGTCGGTCGCCGCGAAGACGCCGATCATCAGGGTCTCCATCGCGAGCAGCAGCGAGAAGAACGTCCGGACCGAGGTCGCGGTCGGCCGCGCCGCCTCGGCGTCGTGCCACGACGCGAGGATCACCACCGGCACCAGCACGGCCACCAGCAGGATCAGGACCAGGCCGATGCCGTCGGTGCCGACGGCGTACCGGATGCCGAACTGGCCGATCCAGCTCGTCGACTGCGCGAACTGGAAGCCCGCCTTGTGCACGTTGTAGTCGGCCGTCATGACGGCCACCCAGCCCAGGGTGACCAGCGAGACCAGCAGCGCGATGCGCTTGATGGCGAGGTCGGCGAACCCGGGTACGAGGAGCAGGAACGAGCCGACGAGCGGGATGAGCCCGATGATCGTCAGCCACGGGAAGCTGTCGTGGTAGACGGTCACCCGAACCTCACCAGCAGCAGCGCGCCGACGAGCGCAACGGCGCCGAGCGACATGGACAGGGCGTACGAGCGGACGAAGCCGTTCTGCGCCCGGCGCATCCGGCCGCTCGTCCCGCCGACGAGGGCGGCGAGGCCGCCCACGGCGCCGTCGACCCCCCGGCCGTCGACGAACACCAGGAACCGGGTGAGGTACTGGCCCGGACGCATGAACACCGCCTCGTTGAACGCGTCGCCGTAGAGGTTGCGGCGCGCGGCGGTGACGACCGCGCCGGCCTGCGGCGGGGTCCAGGGGATGCGGACGGTCGGCCGGCCGAAGGCGACGTACGCGCCGCTCATGCCGCCCGCGACCACGAGCAGGGTGATGATCGTCAGCACCGTGCCGTTGACGGTGTGGACGCCCTCCTCGGCGGACTTGCCGAGCACCGGCGTGAGCCAGTGCTGCACACCGCCGTTGAGGATCAGCAGGAACCCGCCGACGGCCGAGCCGATGGCGAGAACGATCATCGGCGCTGTCATCGAGACCGGCGACTCGTGCGGGTGGACGCCCTCGGTCCAGCGGCGCTTGCCGAAGAACGTCAGGATCATCAGCCGCGTCATGTAGAACGCCGTGACGCCGGCACCGAGCAGCGCGCAGATGCCGAGGATGTAGCCCGACGTGCCGCCCTTGTCGAAGCTCGCCTCGATGATCTTGTCCTTGGTCCAGAAGCCGGACCACAGCGGGAAGCCGATGATCGCGAGGTAGCCCATCAGGAAGGTCGCGAACGTGACCGGCATGACCGACCGCAGGCCGCCGAAGCGGCGCATGTCGACCTGGTCGTCCATCGCGTGCATCACCGAGCCGGCGCCCAGGAACATCGTCGCCTTGAAGAAGCCGTGGGCGACGAGGTGGATGATCGCGATCGCGTATCCGGCCGGGCCGAGGCCGACGGCCAGGAACATGTAGCCGATCTGGCTGACCGTCGAGTACGCCAGCACCTTCTTGATGTCGTCGTACGCGCAGCCGACCGCCGCACCGAACAGCAGCGTGACCGCGCCGACGATGGTGACGACGAGCCGGGCCTCGGGCGCCAGGTCGAAGATCGGGGCCGACCGCGCGATGAGGTAGACGCCGGCGGTGACCATCGTCGCCGCGTGGATCAGCGCCGAGACCGGCGTCGGGCCCTCCATCGCGTCGGGCAGCCAGCCCTGCAGCGGCACCTGGCCGGACTTGCCGCAGGCGCCGAGCAGCAGCAGCAGCGCGATGGCGGTGAGATCGGCGTGCCCGATGTGGTGCACCCCGCCGAACACGCCGGCGTAGTCGACCTTGTCCAGCGTCGCGAACATCAGCATGATCGCGAGCGACAGGCCGACGTCCCCGACGCGGTTCATGACGAAGGCCTTCTTCGCCGCCGTACCCGCCGCGGGCTTGTACTGCCAGAACGCGATCAGCAGGTACGACGCGAGGCCGACGCCCTCCCACCCGACGTACAGGCCGAGGTAGGAGTCGGCGAGGACGAGCAGCAGCATGGCGGCGACGAACAGGTTGAGGTAGCCGAAGAACCGGCGCCGGCCGGGGTCGTGCGCCATGTAGCCGATCGAGTAGATGTGGATCAGCGATCCGACGCCGGTGATGAGCAGCACGAAGATCATCGACAGCGGGTCGAGCAGCAGGCCTGCGCTCACGTGGAAGCCGCCGACCGCGATCCACGAGTAGAGGTGGTCGTCGACCGCCCGGCCGCTGGTGGGCTGGCTCTTGAGGTGGAAGAAGAGCACCACCGCGAGCACGAACGACGCGATGGGCATCAGGGTCGCGAACTGGTAGCCCGCGCGGTCGAGGGCCTTGCCGCCGAGCAGCAGCAGCGCCGCCCCGACGAGCGGGAACAGCAGGAGCAGCCAGGTCGCGGCGAACAGGCCGCTCGCAGCCGTGTAGGTCATGGTTGTCGTCTCTGCTCGGGCGGTCAGTACTTCAGCAGGTTGGCGTCGTCGACGGAGGCCGAGCGCCGGGTGCGGAAGATCGTCACGATGATGGCGAGGCCGACGACGACCTCGGCGGCGGCGACGACCATCACGAAGAAGGCGATCACCTGGCCGTCGAGGCTGCCGCGCAGCCGGCTGAAGGTCACGAGGGTGAGGTTGGCGGCGTTGAGCATCAGCTCGATGCACATGAACACCACGATCGCGTTGCGGCGTACGAGGACGCCGACCGCACCGATCGTGAAGATGACCGCCGCGAGGACGAGGTAGTTGGCCGGGTTCACGGGGTGCTCTCCTGCGGCGCAGACGATCCGTGCGCGCTGCCGCCGAGCTCCGGGTAGACCGAGTCGAGGTCCTCGGCCCCACCCGGCAGCAGGGCCGGGCGGGCCGCCGAGTCGCCGAGGGCGAACACGCCGGGGGCCGAGTGACCGAGGGCGGAGACCAGGTCCTCACGGCGGTAGCGCTCGCGCATCAGCTCCGGCTGCGACGGCCGGTCGGTGCGCTCGCGGTGGGCCAGGACCATCGCGCCGACGGCGGCCACGATCAGCAGCGCCGAGATGACCTCGAACGGCCAGAAGTACGTCGTGAAGATCAGCCGGGCCAGCGACTGGACGTTGCCGCCCGCCACCGCGTTGGCCGAGGTCAGGCCGACCGCCGAGGCGTGGGTGATCGCGTGGCCGATCGCGCCGACCATGATCACGACGAACGACAGCCCGAAGACGCCGGTCGCGATCCGGTGGCCGCGGAGCGTCTCGACGAGCGAGTCCGAGGAGTCGACGCCGACGAGCATCAGCACGAACAGGAACAGCATCAGGATGGCGCCGGCGTACACGATGATCTGGACCGCCGCGAGGAACGGGGCATCCTGCATCGCGTAGAAGACCGCGAAGGTGAAGAGCACGCCGACGAGCGCGAGCGCCGCGTGGACCGCGTTCTTGGCGAAGACGACACCGAGCGCCGCGACGATCGCCACCGCGCCGAGCAGGTAGAAGACGGCCGACTCGCCGGGGCGGGTGTGGGTGATCGGCGCGGCAGCGGCGACGGCAGCGACCGATGCTGCCGTCACGAGGCGCTCCCGGTGTAGTACGCGTCGGTGTCGCCGAGCCGCATCGGGTGGGGCGGCGCCTCCATGCCCGGCAGCAGCGGAGCCATCAGCTCCTCCTTGGTGTAGATCAGGATCTGCCGGCTGTCGCTCGCGAGCTCGAACTCGTTGCTCATCGTCAGCGACCGCGTCGGGCAGGCCTCGATGCACAGCCCGCAGAAGATGCAGCGTGCGTAGTTGATCTGGTACGTCTCGCCGTAGCGCTCACCCGGGGAGAAGCGCCGCGACTCGGTGTTGTCGCCGCCCTCGACGTAGATCGCGTCGGCCGGGCAGGCCCAGGCGCACAGCTCGCAGCCGACGCACTTCTCGAGCCCGTCGGGGTGCCGGTTGAGGACGTGGCGGCCGTGGAAGCGCGGCGCGGTCACCTTCTTCTGCTCCGGGTACTGCTCGGTGTTCACCTTCTTGAACATCTGCCCGAAGGTGAGCCCGAAGCCCTTCACCGGCGCGAGGACGGTCTCGAGGACGCCCTTCTCGACCGTCTCCGGCTCGCCCAGCTCGCGCTCGGCGGGAAGCGGCAGGTTGTCCTCAGGCATGTCCGTCGTCCTCCAGCTCGGGGGTGCCGGGGCCGGCTGCGACGGACACGGTGATCTTCGCCGACCGCGGGGTGCGGGCGCCGGGGATGGGGCCGGACAGGATCGGCAGGAACGGCGAGCGCTCCTGCGGGTCGTAGCGGACCGGCTCCTTCTTCTTCGGGACCACGAACGTCGCGGTGAGCGCGACGAACAGGACGACGGCGAACAGCACGACGTACGCGATCGTGCGGGTGCTGCCGGTGTCGCGGAGGTTGATCTCCCGGATGATGGACACCAGCACGATCCAGACCAGGCTCGCGGGCACGAGGCCCTTCCACCCGAACTTCATCAGCTGGTCGTAGCGCAGACGGGGCAGCGTGCCGCGCAGCCAGATGAAGACGAACAGGCAGAGCAGGATCTTCACGACGAACCAGATGATCGGGTAGAAGCCCTGGTTCGCGCCGTGCCAGAACGACAGCGGCGCGGGTGCGCGCCAGCCGCCGAGGAAGAGCGTCGTGGCGAGCGCCGAGACGGTCACCATGTTGATGTACTCGGCGAGGAAGAACAACGCGAACTTGATCGAGCTGTACTCGGTGTGGAAGCCGCCGACGAGCTCGCTCTCGGCCTCGGGCAGGTCGAACGGCGCGCGGTTGGTCTCCGCGACGCTCGACACGGCGTAGATCGCGAAGCTTGGGAAGAGGCTGATGCCGAACCACAGGCCGTGCTGGGCACCGACGATCCCGGAGGTCGTGAGGGTGCCCGAGTAGAGGAACACGGCGACGAACGCGAGGCCCATCGAGACCTCGTAGCTGATGATCTGCGCCGCCGAGCGCAGGCCGCCCAGCAGCGGGTAGATCGAGCCCGACGACCAGCCGGCGAGCACGATGCCGTAGACCCCGAGGCCGCTCATCGCGAGGATGAACAGCGGCCCGACCGGCAGGTCGGTGAGCTGCAAGGCGGTGTGGTTGCCGGCGACCGACACGGTCGGCCCGAACGGGATGACGGCGAACGCCAGGAACGCCGGGACCGCCGAGACGATCGGCGCGAGCAGGTAGACCGGCTTGTCGACGAGCGTCGGGATGATGTCTTCCTTGAGCATCAGCTTCACGCCGTCGGCGAGGCTCTGCAGCAGCCCCTGCGGACCGGTGCGGTTGGGGCCGATGCGCTGCTGCATCCGAGCGACGACGCGACGCTCGGCCCAGATCGTGAAGAGCGTCATGACGACGAGCAGCCCGAAGACGAAGATCGTCTTGATCAGGGTGATCCAGAGCTTGTCGTGGGTCACCCCAGGTCTCCCTTCCCGATCGAGACGACCGTGCCGGGCAGGGCGCCCAGCGTCGGGCGGACGTGGCTGCCGGCGCTCGCCGTCGGCAGCCAGACGACCCCATCGGGCATGTCCGTCACAGCCAGCGGCAGGGTGATGGTGCCACGTGCCGTCCGGACCGCGACGCCCTCCCCGTCGGCGACGCCGATCCCGGCGGCGGTCGCGGCCGAGAGCCGGCAGACCGAGGCGCGCCGCGTACCGGCCAGGTGCTCCTCGGCGTCCTGCAGGCTGCCCTCGTCGAGCAGGTGGTGGTGGCTCGCGAGCAGCGCCTCGCCGGCGCCGACCGAGGGCACCGCGGCGGCGGCGACGGCCGGGGCCGCCGGGGCCGGGGCGACCTCGCCGGAGACCAGCGCGTCGAGCTCGGCACGGGCCGAGAGCACGTCGGGCAGTCCGATCGGCGCGCCGAGCGCGTCGGCGAGCATCGACAGCACCCGGCCGTCGGCCAGCGTGCCGGCCTCCGGCAGCGCCTGCGCGAACGGGCGGATGCGGCCCTCCCAGTCGACGTACGCGCCGGCCTTCTCGGCGACGGCGGCGACGGGCAGCACGACGTCGGCGTGCTCGGTCACGGTGGAGGGCCGCAGCTCGAGGCTGACGACGAACGCGCCGGCCAGGGCCGCGTCGGCGGCGGCCGGGTCGGCCAGGTCGCGGGTGTCGACCCCGCCGACCACGTACGCGGCGCGGGGC
>CAJCIY010000208.1 GCA_903970495.1 Candidatus Melainabacteria bacterium
CATCGGTCGTGATGACGGTCACGCCCGCCCGGACGCGGATCGCCCGAACGGGCTATCCGGTCGCGGTCAGGTACGCGTGACGTCGGCGCCGAGGCTGCGCAGCTGGGCGTCGAAGCACGCGTACCCGCGGTCGACGTGGCCGGTGTCGTAGACCTCCGTGACGCCGTCGGCGACCAGGCCCGCGAGGATCAGCGCCGCGCCCGCGCGGATGTCGCTCACCTGGACCGGAGCGGACGAGAGCTGGTGGCGGCCGCGGACCATCACGTGGTGGCCGGCGACGTGCAGGTCGGCGCCGAGCCGGACCATCTCGTCGACGAAGGCGAAGCGGCCGTCGAAGACGTTCTCGGTGAGCATCGACGAGCCGTCGGCCACCGCCTGGAGGGCGATAGCCGGCGGCTGCAGGTCGGTCGGGAAGCCGGGGTAGTAGAGCGTGCTGACGTCGACCGCGCGGGGGCGGTCGGCGATGGACACCCGGAAGCCGTCGGTCCCGACGTCGACCGTCGCACCCGCCTCGACGAGCTTCGCCAGCGGCATGTCGAGGTGCTGGGCGCGCGCGCCGCGGATGGTGACGTCGCCGCGGGTCATCACCGCGCCGATCGCGAACGTGCCGGCGACGATCCGGTCCGGCACCGTGCGGTGCTCCACCGGTCGCAGCGCCTGGACGCCCTCGACGGTCAGCGTCGAGCTGCCGATTCCGTCGATCTGCGCGCCCATCGCGACGAGCATGTCGGCGAGGTCGCCGACCTCCGGCTCGCGGGCGGCGTTGTCGATCACCGTCGTGCCCTTGGCGAGCACCGCGGCCAGCAGGATGTTCTCGGTCGCCATGACGCTGGGGATGTCGAGCCAGATCGGGGCGCCGACGAGGGCACCGGCCTCGGCCACGACGTACCCGTGCTCCACGCTCACCTCGGCGCCGAGCCGGGCCATGCCCGCGAGGTGCAGGTCGATCTGACGGCTGCCGATGGCGTCGCCCCCGGGCATGCCGACGCGGGCGCGGCCGCGCCGGGCGAGCAGCGGGCCGAGGACGACGAACGACCCCCGGATCCGGCGTACGAGGTCGTACTCGGCGACGTCGCCGATCGTGTCGGGCACGTCCACCGTGACCGTGCCGGCGGCCGGGTCGCAGGAGACGCTCGCGCCGAGGGACCGCAGCAGGTCGCCCATGATCACGACGTCGGAGATGTCCGGGACGTTGGACAGGACGCTGCGGCCCGGCGCGAGGAGGGTTGCCGCGAGCTGCTTCAGCACGCTGTTCTTGGCGCCCGCGACGGTCACCTCACCCGCCAGCCGCGCGCCGCCGCGCACGACGAAGCGGTCCTGCGGCGCCGTCGTCACCCGACCGAGGATAGGCGCTCCCGGGGGCTAGCCTCGGATGCATGGCCGTGCACCTGACGCGCATCTACACCCGTACCGGGGACGACGGGACGACGGCGCTCGGCGACCTGAGCCGTACCCGGAAGACCGGTCCGCGGGTCGGCGCGTACGCGGACGTCGACGAGACCAACGCCGCCGTCGGTGCCGCGCTGGCGCTCGGCGAGCTGCCCGACGACATCCGCGCGCTGCTCGGCCGGGTGCAGAACGACCTGTTCGACGTGGGGGCGGACCTGTGCACGCCGGTCACCGCGGATCCCGCGTACCCGCCGCTGCGGATCACCCCCGACTACGTCGTGCGGCTCGAGGCCGCGTGCGACGAGCACAACGCGCAGCTGGGCAAGCTCGACAGCTTCCTGCTGCCCGGGGGTACGCCGGCCGCGGCGCTGCTGCACGTGGCACGGACCGTGGCGCGGCGCGCCGAGCGCTCGGTGTGGGCGCTGGTCGAGGCCGAGCCGGAGACCACCGGGCCGCTGCCGGCGCAGTACCTCAACCGGCTCTCGGACCTGCTGTTCATCCTCGCCCGTCGGGCCAACCCCGGCGGCGACGTCCTCTGGACCCCCGGCGGCTGAGCCGTCAGGGGTCTCCGCCTCGGTCGATGCACAACGTCGGGGAGTTCGACGTTGTGCACGGGATGAAGGCCCTCTCCTGTGCACAAGGTCGAGGGGTTCGACGTTGTGCACACAGCCCGGACGCGCGAGGCTGGTGCTAGCTGCGGCCGGCGTGGCGGGCGGCATCGAGGCGGCCCTCGGCGACCAGCGCCTCGGACGAGCCAGGCTCGGCCTGCTCGAGGTCGCGGCGCGCCGCCGCCACGTCGATCTCGTCGGCGAACTCGGCCGTCTCGGCCAGCACGCTGACGCCGTCGTCGCTCACCGACAGAAACCCGCCGGACACCGCGGCGACCACCGGCGAGCCGCCGTCGGCCGGGTGGATCCGGACGGTGCCGTTCTCGGCGAGGACGCCCAGCAGCGGTACGTGACCGGGCTGGACGCCGAGCTCGCCCTCGAGGGTCCGGGCGTACACCACCTCGGCGTCGCCCTCCCACAGCGCGCGCTCGGGGCTGACGAGCGCCGCACGCATGGTCGCCACGTCAGCTGTTCTTCAGCTCTTCGGCCCGCTTCTCGACGTCGTCGAGACCGCCGCAGGAGAAGAACGCCTGCTCGGGGTAGTCGTCGTACTCGCCGTCACAGACCTTCTTGAACGCCTCGACGGTGTCGGCGCGGGAGACGAACGAGCCGTCCTGGCCGGTGAACTGCTTGGCCACGAAGAAGTTCTGGCCCAGGAAGCGCTGGATCCGCCGCGCCCGCTGCACGGTGACCTTGTCCTCCTCGGACAGCTCGTCGATGCCGAGGATCGCGATGATGTCCTGCAGGTCCTTGTAGCGCTGCAGGATCTGCTGGGTACGCCGGGCGACGTCGTAGTGCTCCTGCCCGACGTACTGCGGGGCGAGGATCCGCGAGGTCGAGGCGAGCGGGTCGACGGCCGGGTAGATGCCCAGCTCCGAGATCGGCCGCGACAGCTCGGTCGTCGCGTCGAGGTGGGTGAACGTGGTGTGCGGCGCCGGGTCGGTGATGTCGTCGGCGGGCACGTAGATCGCCTGCAGCGAGGTGATCGAGTGGCCGCGGGTCGAGGTGATCCGCTCCTGCAGCTCGCCCATCTCGTCGGCCAGCGTCGGCTGGTAGCCCACCGCCGACGGCATCCGGCCGAGCAGCGTCGAGACCTCGGAGCCGGCCTGGGTGAACCGGAAGATGTTGTCGATGAACAGCAGCACGTCCTGCTTCTGCACGTCGCGGAAGTACTCCGCCATCGTCAGCGCGGACAGCGCGACCCGCAGGCGCGTGCCCGGCGGCTCGTCCATCTGCCCGAAGACCAGGGCGGTGTCCTCGAGGACGCCGGCCTCCTCCATCTCGAGGAACAGGTCGTTGCCCTCCCGGGTGCGCTCCCCCACGCCGGCGAACACCGACACGCCGGAGAACTGCTTGGCGACCCGGTTGATCATCTCCTGGATGAGCACCGTCTTGCCGACGCCCGCGCCGCCGAACAGGCCGATCTTCCCGCCCTGGATGTACGGGGCGAGCAGGTCGATGACCTTGATGCCGGTCTCGAAGATCTCCGTCTTCGGCTCGAGCTCGTCGAACGGCGGGGCGGACCGGTGGATCGGCCAGCGCTCGGTGATGTGGAGCGAGGACTCCTCGACGTCGAGCGGCTTGCCGAGCACGTTGAAGACGTGACCCTTGGTCACGTCGCCGACCGGGACGCTGATCGGCGCGCCGGTGTCGGTGACCTCGGAGCCGCGTACGAGGCCGTCGGTCGGCTGCATCGAGATCGCGCGCACGGTGTTGTCGCCGATGTGGCCCGACACCTCGAGCGTCAGCGTCGCGGTGGTGTCGTTGATCGTCCGCTCGACGGTCAGCGCGTGGAAGATCTCCGGCATCTGCTCGGCCGCGAACTCGACGTCCACGACCGGGCCGATGACGCTGACGACACGGCCGGTGCCACCGACCTGCGTGCCCTGCGGGGCATCCATGGTTGCGGTCATCTGCTGCTCACTCCTCTATCGGTGCTGCGGGTCTGCTGCGGGTCTGCTGCGGGTCTGCGGTGGGTGAGGGTCATCGCGCTGCCAGCGCGTCGGCGCCGCCGACGATCTCGCTGATCTCCTGGGTGATGGCGGCCTGCCGCGCCGCGTTCACGGAGCGGGTCAGGGTCTTGATCAGGTCGTCCGCGTTGTCGGTGGCGGCCTTCATGGCCCGCCGCCGCGACGCCGACTCCGAGGCCGCCGACTCGAGCAGTGCGGCGAACACCCGGCTCTCGACGTAGCGCGGCAGCAGGGCGTCGAGCACGACCTCCGCGCTCGGCTCGAACTCGTACGCGGGGAGGTTCTCGGGCCGCGGCTCGTCGGTCTCCTCGACGACCATCGGGAGCAGGCGTACGGCGGTGGCCTGCTGCGTCAGCGCGGAGACGTAGCGGGTGTAGACGAGGTGGAGCTCGTCGACGCCCTGGTGCCGCTCACCGTCGGGACCCTCGTAGTCGCCGTCGCTGCCGGCCAGGAACGCCTCGATCGCGAGGTCGGCGGCGCGCTTGGCGTCGGCGTAGCTCGGCTGCTCGGAGAAGCCGGTGTACGACGCGGTGGGCCGCCGGCCGCGGTAGCTGAAGTAGCTGACCGCCTTGCGCCCGACCGTGAACAGCTCCGAGTCCTTGCCCTCCTCCGACAGCGTGGTCATCAGCTGGCCCGCGGTCTTCAGCGCGTTGGCGTTGTAGCCGCCGGCGAGGCCGCGGTCGGAGGTGACGACGAGGACGCCCGCGCGCGAGGCGTCCTCCCGCGGCGTCGTCATCACCCCGGACACCCCGGACGTGGAGGCGATCGCCGTGACCACCCGCGTGATCTCGTCCGCGTACGGCTTGGACGCGGCGACCTGCGCCTGCGCCTTCGCGATGCGCGACGCGGCGATGAGCTCCATCGCCCGCGTGATCTTCTTCGTCGACTGCACCGACCGGATGCGGCGGCGCAGGACGCGGATGTTGGCTGGCATCGGCGAGGTCAGCTCTCGCTGTCGGAGCTGCGGCCGAGCGACTCGGCGGTGGCGTCGTCGTCGGCGGCCTCGAGGGCGCCGGTGATCGCTCCCTCGCTCTTCACGTCGGTGTGCTTCTTGATCTTCTCCTGCTCCTCGGGGTCGTCGAGGTGCGGCTCGCCCGGCCCGGCGACCGGCTTGCCCTCGCTGTCGACGAACTGCTTCTTGAAGTCGAGCAGGACCTTCTCGAGGCTGCCGATCGTGTCGTCGGTCAGGTCGCCGCCGGACAGGATCGCGTCGTAGACCTCCTGGTGGACGTGGCCGATGTAGTCGAGCAGCTCCGACTCGAAGCGCTGGATGTCGGCGACCGGGACGTCGTCGAGGTGGCCCGAGGTCCCGGCCCACAGCGAGACGATCTGCCGCTCGACCGGGTACGGCCGGTACTGCGGCTGCTTGAGCAGCTCCACGAGCCGGGCACCGCGGTCGAGCTGCGCCTGGCTGGTCTTGTCGAGGTCGGAGCCGAACGAGGCGAACGCCTCGAGGTCGCGGTACTGCGCGAGGTCGAGGCGCAGCGAGCCCGACACCTTCCGCATGCCCTTGACCTTGGCCGAGTTGCCGACGCGGGAGACCGAGATGCCGACGTTGATGGCCGGGCGCACGCCCTGGTTGAACAGGTCGGTCTCGAGGAAGATCTGGCCGTCGGTGATCGAGATGACGTTGGTCGGGATGTACGCCGAGACGTCGTTGCCCTTGGTCTCGATGATCGGCAGGCCGGTGAGCGAGCCGGCGCCGAGGTCGTCGGACAGCTTCGCGCAGCGCTCGAGCAGCCGCGAGTGCAGGTAGAACACGTCACCGGGGTAGGCCTCGCGGCCCGGGGGGCGCCGCAGCAGCAGCGAGATCGCGCGGTAGGCCTCGGCCTGCTTGGACAGGTCGTCGAAGACGATCAGCGCGTGCTGGCCCTGGTACATCCAGTGCTGGCCGAGCGCGGAGCCGGCGTACGGGGCGATGTACTTGAAGCCGGCCGGCATGTCCGCCGGGGCGGCGACGACGGTCGTGTACTCCATCGCGCCGGCCTCCTCGAGGCGGCTGACGAGCTGCGCGACGGTCGAACCCTTCTGGCCGACGGCGACGTAGATGCACTTGACCTGCTTCTTGGGGTCGCCGGTCGCCCAGTTCTCGCGCTGGTTGATGATCGCGTCGATCGCGACGGCGGTCTTGCCGGTCTGCCGGTCACCGATGATCAGCTGCCGCTGGCCTCGACCGACGTTGGTCATCGCGTCGACGGCCTTGATGCCGGTCTGCAGCGGCTCCTTGACCGGCTGCCGCTCGACCACCGACGGCGCCTGCATCTCGAGCACGCGGGTCTCGCTGGAGGCGATGTCGCCCTTGCCGTCGATCGGCCGGCCCAGCGGGTCGACGACGCGGCCGAGGTAGCCGTCACCGACGCCGATGGACAGCACCTCGCCGGTGCGGCGGACCTCGTCGCCCTCACCGATCTCGTGCGACTCGCCGAGCAGCACGACGCCGATCTCGCGGGCCTCGAGGTTGAGGGCCAGGCCCAGCAGGCCGCCGGGGAACTCGAGCAGCTCGTTGGTCAGGGTGTCGTACAGGCCCTCGACGCGCGCGATGCCGTCGGCGGCCTCGATGACGCGACCGACCTCCTCGCGCTCGGTCTCGGGCGTGTACGAGGAGACGTAGTCCGCCAGGGCGGCGCGGATCTCGTCGGGCGTGATGGCCAGCTCGGTCACGATCGGTCCTTACTCCTGTGGGTGGATCAGCGGGTGAGCGCGGCGCGCGCTTCGACGAGGCGCCGCAGCACCGAGCCGTCGATGACCTCGTCACCGACGTGGACGGTCAGGCCGCCCACGAGGGTCGGGTCGAGGTCGGCCTGGATGCGGACGTTCTTGCCGTAGAGCTTCTTCAGGGCGGCGGCGAGACGCTCGGACTGCTGCGCCGACAGCGGCCGGGCGGACTCGACGACCGCGACGAGCTGCATGCGGCGGTCCGCCGCGAGCTCGACGAGGTCGGCCACCGCGCGCTCGAGCGGCAGGCCGCTCGCGGCGAGGATCGCGCGGCGGGCGAGCAGCACGGCGTCGGCGTCGGCCCGGCCGTCGAGCAGGCTGCCGACGAGGTCGGCCTTCCGCTCGTCGGGCACCGACGGGTCGGACAGCGCGAGGCTCAGCTCGGGCGAGCGCTCGAGGATCTTGGAGAACCGGAACAGGTCGTCCTCGACGGCGTCGAGCCGGCCCTGCTCCTCCGCGGTGCCGAGCACCGCCTCGTTGCCGATCTCCTCGAGGCTGTCGGCGAGGTCGCGGACGTCGGACCAGCGCTCGGTGACCGCGGTCTGCAGCAGCGCGAGCGCCGGGGCGCCGACCTTGCCGCCGAACATCGACCCGACCAGACCGCGGCGCGCCGAGGCGTCGGTCGCCTGATCGGTCAGCGTCCGCGCGAGCGGGTGGCTGCCGGCGACCAGGTCGCGGACCGCGTACAGGTCCTCGGCGACGGCGTGCCGCTCGGCGGCCGGCACCCGGGACAGCTCCTCGCGGAGCACCCCGAGGGCGACGCGGGTCGGGCCGGCCACTAGGCCGGTCCCGCCGCGTGGCCGTGGGCCGCCGGGTGCGCGGTGGTGGTCGCGGCGTCGCGGTCGGCGACGCCCTCCCCCGACTCGAGCTCGGCCAGGAAGCCGTCGACGATCTGCTGCTGCTCCGCGTCGGACTCCAGGACGTGCCCGACGATGCGGCCGGCCAGGTCGACGGCCAGACCGCCCAGCTCGGCGCGCAGCTCGCGGACGATGCCCGCGCGCTCCGCGGACAGGCGCTCCTCGGCCGCGCGGGTCACGCGCTCGGCCTCGGCCTGCGCGGTCTGAGTGGCCTCCTGCCGGATGCGCGTCGCGTCCGCGCGGGCCTCCTCGCGGAAGCGCGAGGCCTCCTGCTGGGCGTCGGCGAGCTGCGCGGTGTACTGCTCGTACGCCGCACGGGCCTTCGCCTGCTCTTCCTCGGCCCGCTGGATGCCGCCCTCGATCGCATCGCGGCGGGCCGCGTACGCGGTCTCGATGCGTGGGAAGACCGTACGGATCAGGACGGCGCACAGCAGCCCGAAGGCGATCAGGCCGAGGATGATCTCGCCGGCGTCCGGGATCAGCGGGTCGCTGCCGGAGGAGGCCGCGAGGATCGCGTGTCCACTCATGAGGTTGCCCCTCGCTGCTCGGCGACGGCTACTTGCCGAAGACGAACGGGATGACGATGCCGATCAGGGCCAGCGCCTCGATGAGGGCGAAGCCGAGGAAGAGGTTCTGCCGGTTGGGGGCAGCCGACTCCGGCTGACGCGCCGAGGAGTTGATGTACGCGGCGAAGACGAGACCGACGCCGATGCCGGGGCCGATGGCCGCGAGGCCGTAGCCGATGGCGCCGATGGAGCCGGTGACGCCCTTGCCGGTGCTGGTCGCCGCAATCAAGGCGGGGGCGAGTTCGGTGGCGAACATGGGGGGTGGTTCCTCCTGGGTGGGCCGCCCACGCGGCCCCGATCGGATGGGACTCAGTGCTCCTCGGCGAGGGCACCTTGGACGTAGATGGCGGTCAGGATGACGAAGATGTACGCCTGCAGCAGGTCGACGAGCAGCTCGAAGAACGTGATCAGGATCGTCATCAGACCAGAGACGGTGCCGAAGACGTACGAGACCCCGCCGACGTTGAACAGGTAGATGGCGCCGGTGGTGAACACCAGCAGCAGGAGGTGACCGGCGAACATGTTCGCGAACAGCCGGACGGCGAGCGTGAAGGGCCGCACGACGAGGGTCGAGAAGAACTCGATCGGCGTCAGCAGGATGTAAATCGGCCACGGCACGCCGGGCGGGAACAGCATCGTCTTGAAGTACTTCTTCGCCCCGTGCTGCCTGATCCCGAGGTAGTTGAACATGATCCACGAGATCGCGGCGAGGAACGCCGGGTAGGCGATGCGTCCGGTGACGGGCACCTGCGCGACCGGGATGATCTCGAAGAGGTTGAGGATCAGGACGAAGAAGAACACCGACGCGAGGTACGGCCCGAACCGCGCGGCGTTGGCCTCGCCGATGACATCGCCGGCGACGCCGTTGCGGACGAAGCCGTACGCCTCCTCGGCCAGCCACTGCTTCTTGCTCGGGACGATCTTCGAGCTGCGGGTGCACCACAGGAAGACGCCCGCCACGATGACGATGCCGAGGTAGAGCAGCATCGTGAGCTTCGTGATCTCGAAGTCGATGCCGGCGATGTGGAAGCTCGCGAAGGACGTGTAGAGGAAGTTGTCCGTCGACGGCGCGCAGTAGCCCGGGTCGCCCTTGTCGCAGGCGGCGGTGGCCACCTGCACCAGCGTCGGGATCGCGGCAGCCACGGAGCTCCTCTCACCTGCCTCGGCAGCACTGTCGGGGTCTTGCGGTGTCGAGCGGCCGGTGCGGACGCCGTGGACGCCGGGTGCTGCTCAGCGTCCGTACTTGACCACGATCAGGTAGATCGAGGCAACCATGCCGAGGAGCATCCCGATCGGCAGCAGCGCACTGATGCCGAACGCGCGGTCGAGGCCGTATCCGATCCCCGCCCACACCGCGATGCCGGCGATGAGCGTGGACAGGACGGCCCAGCCCTCGGACGCGATGGTCTGCGGCGGTGCCAGTGGATCTGGGATCCGTGGCCGCTTGCCCGACGCAGCATCCTCCGCGTCACGCGGGGGTCGTCCCTCGGTCATGACGCCGTTGACCTTATCAGTCAGCGTTCATACTCGTCGCATCCGGGTCTGCGGGACGGACCTGCGCGGGCGGCGTCCGGACGAACCAGGTGGCGTGCGCCCCGAGCCAGCCGGCGAGCGCGACGCCGAGGCACGCCGCGTACACCCCGTGCCAGCGGGCGTCCCCGTCCACGACGCGGAACGCCACGACGCCCGCGACCACGACCTTGACCAGGTACGTCGAGAGCGCGACCGGCAGCGTGAGCCGCGGGTCGCGGCGGTCGGCCCAGGCGACGGCCACCGCGGAGACCGTGAAGAACAGCGCGACGGTCAGGGCCGCGGCGAGCGCGGCAGCGACGCCGGCGCCGCCGGCGACCAGCCCGCCGACCGCGGCCGACGGGACGGTCAGCACCGCGACCGTGAGCAGCGCCCACCGCACGTGGGCGAGGTGGCTCGGCACGCCGGTGACGACGACCGGTGAGTCCCAGACGGGCGACCAGTAGTCGTCGTCCGGCTCGACGGGCTCCAGCGGCCGACCGGGCGAGGTCACGGGCCGTGCCGGGCGGCGCGCAGCGCCAGCGCCTCGCGTACGCGGGGCATGCCGGTGACCGCCACGATCGCGACGAAGGCCACCACGATGCCGGCGACCGCGAACGCGCCGCCGGTCGCGAAGGACAGCAGCACGGCGCCGAAGCCGATCAGCGCGGCCCAGGCGTACATCAGCAGGACGGCGCGGCGGGGGCCGTGCCCGATCTCGAGCAGCCGGTGGTGCAGGTGCTGCTTGTCGGGCGAGAACGGCGAGCGGCCCGCGCGGGTCCGGCGCACGACCGCGAGGACGAGATCGAGGAACGGCACCGCCAGCACGGCCAGCGGGATCAGCAGCGGCACGTAGAGCGAGACCCGGTCGAACCGCCCGCCGGGCTCGCCGGAGACCTGCCCGGTGACCGTCGTCATCGCGGCGGCGAGCACCAGGCCGAGCGGCATCGAGCCGGAGTCGCCCATGAACAGCCGGGCCGGCGCGAAGTTGTGCGGCAGGAACCCGAGGCAGACGCCGAGCAGCAGCGCTGAGAGCAGCACGGCCGGCGTGTAGCTGATGCCCTCGTGGAGCGAGGACTCGAGGTGGTAGCTGTAGACGAAGGTCGCTCCCGCGGCGATGGCGACCACGCCGGCCGCCAGCCCGTCGAGCCCGTCGATGAAGTTGACCGCGTTCACGAGCAGCACGACGAGCAGCACGGTCAGCGGCACCGCCTGGTCGGTGCCGAGCGAGTTCAGCCCGCTCCCCGGCAGCTGCAGGTACGACAGCTGCACGCCCATCAGCACCATCACGCCGGCGGCCGCGATCTGGCCGGCCAGCTTGGTCAGCGCGTCGAGCTCGAACCGGTCGTCGAACGCGCCCAGCGCCGCCATCAGCGTCGCGCCCACGAGCGCCGCCCGCGGCTCGGAGCTGGCGCGGAAGACCTCGCCGAGAATCGGCAGGTGGCTCGCGACCAGCGCGCCGACGAGCAGGCCGCCCCACATCGCGAGGCCGCCCATCCGCGGCGTCGGCTCGGTGTGGACGTCCCGGTCACGGACCTGGGCCATCGCGCCGATCCGGATCGCGAACGCCCGGGCCAGCGGCGTCAGCAGGTAGGTCGCGACGGCCGCGGCGGCGATGCAGAGCAGGTACGCGCGCACCGGCCGCCTCCTGCCTCGGTCTAGTGGGCTGTCGACCGAGGATAGGCCGGGGCACGGGCCACCAGCGTCGACACGTCGGCGGCGATGCCCGCCGCGGCCGTGCCGTCGGTGTCGCGGACCGCGCGGCCGATGAGGCCGGCGATCTCCTTCATCGCGGCCTCGTCCATCCCCTGCGTCGTCACCGACGGGGTCCCGACCCGGATGCCGCTCGCGACCGACGGCGGCTGGGGGTCGTAGGGGATGGCGTTCTTGTTGAGCACGATGCTCGCCGCGGCGCAGCGCGCCTCGGCCTCGGCGCCGGTGACCCCGATGCCCTGGAGGTCGAGCAGCGCGAGGTGGGTGTCCGTGCCGCCCGTGATGGGGCGCATCCCTTCGGCCGCGAGCCCGTCGGTCAGCGCGATGCTGTTGGTGATCACCTGCCGCGTGTACGCCTGGAACTCCGGCGTCGCCGCCTCCTTGAGCGCGACCGCCTTGGCCGCGACCGCGTGCATCAGCGGTCCGCCCTGCATCATCGGGAAGACGGCCTTGTCCAGCTTGGCCGCGTGCTCCGCCTTGCAGACGAGCATCCCGCCCCGCGGCCCGCGCAGCACCTTGTGCGTCGTGAAGGTCACCACGTCGGCGTACGGCACCGGACTGGGGATCGCACCGCCGGCCACCAGGCCGATGAAGTGCGCGGCGTCGACCATGAAGATCGCGCCGATCTCGTCGCAGATCTCGCGGAACGCGGCGAAGTCGATCAGCCGCGGGATCGCCGAGCCGCCGGCGATGACCAGCTTCGGCCGGTGCTCGCGCGCCAGGTCGCGTACCTGGTCGTAGTCGATGTCCTCGGTGGCCTTGGCGACGCCGTAGTGGACCGCGTCGAACCACTTGCCGGAGAAGCTGACCTTGGTGCCGTGGGTGAGGTGGCCGCCGTGCGGCAGCGACATCGCGAGCACCTTCTCGCCGGGCGCGAGGAACGCGCCGTAGACCGCGAGGTTGGCGCTCGCCCCGCTGTGCGGCTGGAGGTTGGCGTGGTCGGCGCCGAAGAGCGCCTTGGCCCGCTCGATGCCGAGCGTCTCGGCGCGGTCGACGACCTCGCAGCCGCCGTAGTACCGCTTGCCGGGGTAGCCCTCGGCGTACTTGTTCGACAGCGTCGAGCCGAGCGCGGCGAGGACGGCCGGGCTCGTGAGGTTCTCGCTCGCGATCAGCTGGAGACCGCCCCGCAGCCGGGCGACCTCGTCGGTGAGCACCGCGGCGATCTCCGGGTCGACGGCCTGCAGCTCGTCGAAGTCGGGTCCGTAGAACTGACTCACGCGGATCTCCCCGGTGTCGGCTGGCGCGGTCCCCCGAGCGTACCGATCCTCGGCTCTGCTCTCGACCGCCGCGGGGTGACGCCAGCACGGCAGGGGTGGCGCCAGCCCGGCGCGGGGCGGCGGGGTGGGCGAGGTTCGTCGGCTCTCGCAGCGGGTCGTCCACAGCGGTCCTCATGACCTTGTCGCGACGCCGGGGCTGGCGCCGCCCCACCCGGTTTGCCGGCGGCCGGGGGCGCCGCCGTGCCGCGAACGCTTCCAAGCGGGGCGCGGTGGGCCGGCGCTGAGCGTGGCCGGCGGAGCTGCGGGGGTCAGCAGCGGCGGCTTGGAGGCGTTGGCGACGCTGTCGGGCTGGCGCCGCCCCGCGGCTCGGCTTGTCAGCGCGGGAGGCGGTCCGAGCCACGTCGGACACTGACAGGTTGCGGGTCGAGCGGGTTGTCCGTGCCCCAGCACGCCCGGGATGCGCCCCGGCACTGACAGGTACGGCGCGAGCGGGGGTCAGCCGACGATCGTGGGGACGACGGCGCGGAGGTCATCGCCCGTCAGGGTGCCGAGGCGCAGCACGCGCGGCGGTCCCTCGAGGCTGGCGTCGACGATGGTGGAGGGCACGGGGCCGGCCGTCGGGCCGCCGTCGAGGTAGACCGAGACCGAGGCGCCGAGCTGGGCACGGGCCTCCTCGGCCGTCACCGCGGGCGGCTGGCCGGAGCGGTTGGCGCTGCTGACGGCCATCGGGCCGGTGGCCTCGAGCAGCTCGAGGGCGACCGGGTGCAGCGGCATCCGGACCATGACGGTGCCGCCGGCGTCGCCCAGATCCCAGGCGAGGGTGGGCATCTGCGGCAGCACGATGCTGAGCGGCCCGGGCCAGAAGGCCTCGATCAGCTCCCGTGCCTCGCCGGTCACGCGCGAGGCGATGCCGTCCACGGTCGACCAGGACCCGACCAGGACGGGTACGGGCATGTCGCGGCCGCGGCCCTTCGCGGCCAGCAGGGCGTTGACGGCGGTCGGGCTGAACGCGTCGGCGCCGACCCCGTAGACGGTGTCGGTCGGCAGCACGACGAGCCGGCCGGCCGAGACGGCGGCGGCCGCCTCCTCGATGTCGCTGCTCACGCGGACATCCTGACGCCCGTCGCGTACCGGTCTCGTCCCGACAGGTCCTGGTGGCCGGTGACCTGGACGAATCCCTTGCGCTGCAGGCACTCCAGGACAGCCGGCTGGTGCGAGGCGTCGTGCTCGAGGGCCAGCAGACCGCCGGGCCGCAGCAGGCGGGCAGCTGCGGCGACGACCTCGTGGACGACATCGAGGCCGTCGACACCGCCCCACAGCGCGACGGCCGGGTCCGCGGCGACCTCGGGGTCGACGTCGAGACCGAGCGGCAGGTACGGCGGGTTGCTCACCACCACGTCCGCGACGACACCGGCGAAGTCGGCGGCGCCGCCGTGGTGCACGGTCACGACGCCGCCGGCGTTGCGGGTCAGCCAGGGCAGCGCGTCCGCGGACCCCTCGACGGCGTGGACGTCGGTGCCCGGCCGCTCGGTGGCGATAGCCAGCGCGATCGCACCGGAGCCGGCGCAGAGGTCGACGGCGACCGTGTCGGGGCCGCAGGCCTTGAGCACCAGGTCGACCAGGCCCTCGGTCTCCGGCCGCGGGATGAACACGCCCGGGCCGACGGCGAGCTCGACGTGGCGGAACGGCGCGACCCCGGTGAGGTGCTGGAGCGGCTCGCGGCGGGCGCGGCGGGCGACCAGGACGTCGTACCGGCGCTGGGTGCCGCCGTCGAAGCTGGCGAGGACGGCCCGCTCCCCCAGCACGTACGAGGCCAGGGCCGCCGCGTCGTGCTCGGCGCTCGGCACGCCGGCGTCGGCCAGTCGCTGCGCCGCGGCGCGGACCGCCGCTCCGACGCCGGCGCCGAGCGGCCTCATTCCGCCGTGCCGTTGACCCGGGCGGTGAGGTCGGCGTCGGTCAGGGCGGTGACGAGGGCGTCGAGGTCGCCGTCGAGGACCGCGTCGAGGTTGTACGCGGTGAACCCGATGCGATGGTCGGAGATGCGGTTCTCCTTGAAGTTGTACGTCCGGATCCGCTCGCTGCGGTCGACCGTGCGGACCTGGGCGCCGCGCGCCGCGGACTGCTCGGCCGCCGCGGCCTCCTCGGCCTGCGCGAGCAGCCGCGCCCGCAGCACCCGCATCCCGGCCTCGCGGTTCTGCAGCTGGCTCTTCTCGTTCTGCATCGACACGACGGTGCCTGTCGGCACGTGGGTGATGCGGACCGCCGAGTCGGTGGTGTTGACGCTCTGACCACCCGGCCCGGAGCTGCGGTACACGTCGATGCGCAGGTCGGCCGGGTCGATCGTCACGTCGATCTCGTCCGCCTCGGGCAGGACGAGCACGCCCGCGGCGGAGGTGTGGAGGCGGCCCTGCGACTCGGTCACGGGGACCCGCTGGACACGGTGGACGCCGCCCTCGTACTTGAGCTTCGACCAGACGCCGCCGCCCTTGGCCTTCACCGCGACCGAGACGTCGCGCCAGCCGCCGAGGTCGGAGGGCGTGCCGTCGAGGACGTCGGTCTTCCAGCCCTGCCGCTCGGCGTACCGGAGGTACATCCGCAGCAGGTCGCCGGAGAACAGCGCCGACTCCTCACCGCCCTCGCCGGCCTTGATCTCGAGGATGACGTCCTTCTCGTCGAGCGGGTCGGTCGGCGTCAACGCGATGCGGAGCACGTCGGCCGCGGCGTCGCGGACGGCCTCGAGACCGGGCAGCTCGTCGTGGAAGGAGGCGTCCTCCTCGGCCAGCTCGCGAGCGGTGAGCAGGTCGTCCTCGGCCTGCTGCCACGCGGCCCCGGCAGCGACGACCGGTCCGAGCTCGGCGTAGCGGCGGCCGACGTCGCGGGCCGCGCGCTGGTCGGAGTGCAGCGCCGGGTCGTTCATGCGTCGCTCGAGCTCGGCATGCTCCGCCACGAGGGCCGGCAGCTGCTCGAACATGACGCTCCTCCTGAACGGGACCCGGACATGACGACGGCGCCCGCCCCCAGGGGGACGGGCGCCGCGAGGTCGTTACTTGCCGGGCTGCTCGATGGTGGTCGAGGTGCCGGGCGTGCGCTTGCCGAAGCGCTTCTCGAACTTCTCGACGCGGCCGCCGACGTCCATGATCTTCTGCTTGCCCGTGTAGAACGGGTGGCAGGCCGAGCACACCTCGACGACCATCGAGCCGCCGGGCTTGGTGCTGCGGGTGGTGAACGTGCTGCCGCACGAGCAGGAGACGGTCGTCTCGCCGTACGCGGGGTGGATGTCGCTTCTCATCGGGGTCGTCCTTCGAAAGAGGACTGGGTCGGCAAGCAGGTCGCGCCGTGAACCAGTCCGGGGGCTTGCGGACAGTGTGCCAGAACACCCGCGCAGCGCCGTCTAGTCCGTAGGCGGCCTGCGGGCGCGACGCGCTCCGGCGAGCGTCCCGGCCCGCTCGGGGACGTGGCGTTACGGTCCGTCCCATGGCGCGCGGTGATGAGGCGGACGTCGAGCGCATCCGCCGGAAGAACGGCGGGCTGTTCGTGACCGCCCGGGCGCTCGACCTGCGGCAGGTGCCGGTCGCCGACCTCGACGCGCTCGACGCGCTCGTCGAGATCGCGAAGAAGTACGAGACGGTCGTCCTCGAGCTGCCCGACGAGCTCGGCGCCGACTTCGTGGTGTGGGACGACGGCTTGGCGTTCCGCTACCGGCATGGGCCGCGCCCGGCACCGGTCGCGCCGCCCGCACCGCCACCGCCGCCGCCGCCCGCACCGCCGAAGGTGCAGCCGTACCGCCCGCCGCCCGAGGGACGCGTCGTGTTCGACGCGCTCCGCCGGGGCCCCGCTCCCGGCTGACCTCGCCGAAGGCGGGCGCTAGTCGCCCGGGGTCGTCTTCGCGATCTGCTGCAGGAACTGGATGTTGGTCGGCGTCTCCCGGAGCTTGTTCAGGAGCAGCTCGATCGCTGCCTGCGAGTCCAGGGCGTGCAGCACCCGACGGAGCTTCTGGACCACCTGGTGCTCCTCGGGCGACATCAGCAGGTCGTCCTTGCGCGTACCCGACGGGTCGATGTCGACAGCCGGGAACGTGCGCTTGTCGGCGATCTTGCGCGAGAGGATCAGCTCGGCGTTGCCGGTGCCCTTGAACTCCTCGAAGATCACGGTGTCCATCGTCGAGCCGGTGTCGATGAGCGCGGTGGCGAGGATCGTCAGCGAGCCGCCGTTCTCGATGTTGCGGGCGGCACCGAGGAAGCGCTTCGGCGGGTAGAGGGCCGCCGAGTCGACGCCGCCGGACAGGATTCGGCCCGACGCGGGCGCGGCCAGGTTGTAGGCCCGGCCCAGCCGGGTCAGGTTGTCGAGCATGACCACGACGTCGTGGCCGAGCTCCACCAGCCGCTTGGCCCGCTCGATGGCGAGCTCGGACAGCACGGTGTGGTCCGAGGCGGGACGGTCGAAGGTCGAGGCGATGACCTCGCCCTTGACCGACCGCTGCATGTCGGTGACCTCCTCGGGGCGCTCGTCGACGAGCACGACCATGAGGTGGACCTCGGGGTTGTTGATCGTGATCGCGTTGGCGATCCGCTGCAGCACGGTCGTCTTGCCGGCCTTCGGCGGGCTGACGATCAGGGCGCGCTGGCCCTTGCCGATCGGCATCACCAGGTCGATGACGCGCGTGACGAGATCGCTCGACTCGGTCTCGAGGCGCAGCCGCTCCTGCGGGTAGAGCGGCGTCAGCTTCGCGAACTCGGGCCGGTTCTTGGCCTCCTCGGGCGTGACGCCGTTGATGGTGTCGAGCCGCACGAGCGGGACGTACTTCTCGCGGCGGTTGCCCTGCGTCTCCCCCTCGGAGTTGGCCCGTACGACACCGGTGATGGCGTCGCCGCGACGCAGCCCGTTGCGGCGTACGAGGTTCATCGAGACGTAGACGTCCTTCGGGCCGGCGAGGTAGCCGCTGGTCCGCAGGAACGCGTAGTTGTCGGAGGTGTCGAGGATGCCGGCGACGGGTGCGAGGACGTCGTCCTCACGGATCACCGGGTCGGCGTCCTGCCCCTGCCCCTGTCCCTGGCCGCCGCCCGGGCGGTCACCGCGGCCGCGGCGCTGCCGGTCGCGGTAGCGGCCGCGACGGCTGCGGCCGCCGAACTCGTCGTCGTCCTGGTCGTCGCGGTCGTTGCTGTTGCGGTCGTTGTTGCTGCGGTCGTTGTTGCTGCGGTCGTTCCGCTCGCCGGTGTTGCGGTCGTTGCGATCGTTGTTGTTGCGGTCGTTGCGGGCATTTCCCTGGCCGCCGTTCTGACCGCCCTGGCTGCGCTGGCCGTTGCCACCCTGACCACCGTCACCGCCCTGACCGCCCTCGCCGCCGTTCTGCGCAGCGCGCTCCTCGCGGGCACGCTGCCGCTCCTCGTACGTGCTGCGGCGGCGGCCCTCACGCTGCGAACGCTGCTCGCCGCCCTCGTCCGTGCGCTGGTCGTCGCGCTGCCGGTCGTCGCGCTGCTGGTCGTTGCCCTGCTGGGTGTCGCGCGGCGTGTCTCGCTCACGCGGCTGGTCGTCCGTCACCGTCGCCGGGGCGCGGTCGTCCGGCGACGGCGCCGACACGGCGGGAGCGGTCGACCCGCCGGAGCGGAGCTCTTGGATCGCGGCGATGAGCTGCCCCTTGCGGAGCTTGCCGACGCCGGCGATGCCGAGCCCGGCCGCGAGCTGCTGGAGCTCGGGGAGCAGCTTGCCGGCAAGTCCGCCGGAGCCGGCCGCGGCGGTGGTC
>CAJCIY010000209.1 GCA_903970495.1 Candidatus Melainabacteria bacterium
ACCAGCGCGCCGTCGCGGCGGCCGGTCAGGGTCGCCCGGGCGTGGCGCACCTCGGCCGCGGGCACGATCGCGACCCGGCGGCCCGACCGCGCCGCCCGCCAGCCGAAGTCGACGTCCTCGCGCAGCAGCGGGAGCGCCGGGTCGAACCCGTCGAGGGCATCCCACGTCTCCCGGCGTACGAGGGCGCCGGCGGTGCCCACGGCCAGCACGTCGCGCGGCTGGTCGTGCTGGCCCTGGTCGATCTCCCCCGGCTCGAGGTAGGTCTCCCGGCGCCCGGCCGCGTCGGTCGACTGACCGATGTCGACGAGCCGGTCGGGGTGATCCCAGTCGACGGCCTTCGCGCCCAGGACCGACAGGCTCGGGTTGCGGACGGCGTGCGAGAGCAGCCGTTCGAGCGCGTCGGCCGCGGGGGCGCTGTCGTCGTGCAGCAGCCACACCCACTCGCGGCGCTCGGCGCGGTCGGTGGCCGAGACCTCCATCGCGGCGAGGCCGGCCTCGACCGCGGCCCCGTACGCGGTCGAGGCGGCGGCGCGGACGACGCGGGTCGTCCCGAGCGCGCGGGTGGTGATGCGCAGGCTGTCGTCGGAGCTGCCGGTGTCGACGGCGACGATCTGGTCCGGCGCCCGCTGCTGCGACTTCAGCGCGGCGAGCGTCGTGGGCAGCCAGGCGGCGCCGTTGTGACAGACGAGGACGGCCGTGACGTACGGCTCCGGGCCTTCCGGCTCGGGCTCCTCGTCGGCGAACGGGTCCTCGGCGAGCAGCGAGGCGAACAGCGCGCGGCGGTCGGCCTCGGCGGCAGCGGTGTCGATCGGCACGTCCCCCGACAGCTCGCCGCTCGGGTCGAGGTCGCGGAACGGCGCCGGGCCGGCTGCCAGCTGCTCCAGCGGGTTGCCTGCGAGCCCGGACCGGTCGCGCGGCAGCCGGCGTACCCGGCCGCGACCCGCCCGGCCCGCGCCGGCAGGGCCGGGATCGGGCGGCGTCGAGCGGTCGGACATGGTGAGTACGGGGCCTCGGAGCGGTGTCGGGGAGGCGCCGTCACGGGCTGCAGTGCCCACGTGCGGACGCAGCGAAGAACGTCCGGGCGGCGACCGGCACCCGTCGGGCGCCGGCGACCGACACTAGAGCACCTGCCACGGCACTCCCAATCGGAGCGGGGTCCTGCGGGGGTCCGCGGCGGCGGTGCAGCGGGCGGCGCTCAGGTCGCCGGGCGGGTCAGACGGCGCAGACGGCTCAGACGGCCTCGCGGCGCACCCGACGACGCTCACGCTCGGACAGCCCGCCCCAGATGCCGAACCGCTCGTCGTTGGCGAGCGCGTACTCGAGGCACTCGTCACGCACCTCGCACGTCGTGCACACCCGCTTGGCCTCCCGGGTCGAGCCGCCCTTCTCCGGGAAGAAACTCTCCGGGTCGGTCTGCGCGCAGAGCGCGCGCTCCTGCCAGGCGAGCTGTCCTTCGGGCTCGGCGAGACCGAAGATCGACAGGCCGTCCCAGTCCTCCTGGGGCTCGACCGTTCCTGCCACGACACCGTCCATGACCGCCTCCGACCCCGTGCTCTGACCGACGCCCGGACCGTGATGGTCACGGTCCCGCTGCTGGCCGGTAGCACACCGACGGCCCCACCGGCCGTACGACACGGCGGTAATTACACGGGTGTCAGGCCCCCACGTCAAGGGCCGCTAGCACCCGGGTACGACAGGTTCAGCGCGGGCGGGCCCCGCGGGTCGGTGCCACGGCCTTCTTCGCCGGTCGCTTGCTGGCGGGTCCGGCGGCCGCACGGCCGACCGCGGGCGGCGCGGCCTTCGCGGGCGTCGACGCTGCCGCCCTGGTCGGAGCCTTCTTCGCCGCAGCCTTCACGGGAGTCGCCTTCTTCGCGGCCACCTTCGGGCCCACCTTCGCGGTCGCCTTGCCGGCGGCCTTCGCCGGCACGGCCTTCGCCGGCGCACTGACCGGCGACCTGGCCGGCACCGTGGTCGGTGCGGCCTTCGCGGCTGCCGCCTTCGCCGGTGTCTTCACCGGCGCGGCCTTCGCCGCGACGGCCTGCGCCGGCGCTGCGGCGCTCTTCGTAGCGGTCTTCGTCGGGGCCTTGCGCGCGGGTGCGGACGCGGCCACCTTCGCGGCGGACGTCGACGCCGCAGGGCCGCCCGACGGGGCCGGGGGCGTC
This sequence comes from Candidatus Melainabacteria bacterium, assembly GCA_903970495.1. Classification (GTDB taxonomy): domain Bacteria; phylum Actinomycetota; class Actinomycetes; order Mycobacteriales; family CAJCIY01; genus CAJCIY01. Next base: position 2,163 of record CAJCIY010000209.1, read on the forward strand.
GGCGACGCCACCTGCTCCGGCACAGCCCGCGCCGGCGTGGGCTGGCCGACGGGAGCCCGTCTGGTCGCAGCCCGCTGCGCCGCGGCCCGGGCGGCGGCGCTCGCCGCGCTGCTGGCCGCCGACGGTGCCGGCGCCGTCGCCTTCGCCGGTCCGCCGGCAGCCGCACCCGGAGGCGCGGTGCTCGTCGGGGGCACTGCGCCGCCCGGGGTCACCGCGGCGGTCGGTGCGACCGGCTTCGACGGCGGCCCCGCCTCGGCCGCAGGAGGGAAGGCCGTCTCGCTCGGCGACGTGGCCTGCGACGAGGGCCGCGACGAGAGCGCCGCCGGAGGCTCCGATGCGGTCGCCGGCACCTCCTCGTCGAGCAACGCCGCGAGGGACACCTCGTCGCCCCCGCCCGGCAGGTCGGTCCTCGGCTGCCCCGACCGCTGCTGCCGGTAGCGGTCGGCGTCGCGGGCGTCGCGGCGCCGGCCCAGCACGCCCTTCGTCTGGTCGACGGCCTTGACCTTGTCCTTGCGGGAGAGCCCGTCGACCAGGTCCTGCAGCAGCTGCACGGTGACCCGGTCGCGTACCTCCTCGAGCTTCTCGTCACGGTCGCTGAGGTACGCGACGAGCAACCTGCCGGCGGCCTGCACCCGGGCGGCGACCTCGGCCATGTCGCTCCGCGCGGCGCCGAGCTGGGCGACCTCGGCGTCCACCGAACCCCGGACACCGGCCAGCGCCTCGTCCGCCGCGGCCCGGGTCTGCTCGCCGACGCCCGTCTGGATCGACCGGGCGTGCTCGTCGAGAGCCGCGCGCGAGGCCTCGACCTCGCTGCGGAGCTGCTCCACGGCGGCGCGGGTCTCGGCGCGCACCTGCTCGAGGGCCTCGAGCGAAGCTCCCGTGAGGGTGGCCGAGGACTCGCGCACCTGCTCCTGCACGCGGTCGGCGACCTGGGCCACGTCGGTGCGCAGGACGGCGAGCTGCTCCGCGGCCGCGGCCAGCTGGGCGCGGCCGGCCTCGTCGGCGACGGACGCGGTGTCGAGCTGTGCCGACAACGCGTCGACGCGCGCCCCGACGGACCCGATCTCGCCGAGGACGCCCGCGAGGCCGCCCTGGTCGCCCAGCTGGGCTCCCAGCGCGTCGAGCGCGGCGGCCTGCCGGTCGAGCCCGGCCAGGAGCGTCGAGGTGCTCAGGAGCAGCTCGGCGGAACGCAGGCGCACCTCCTCGACCCGCTCGTCGGCGGCGGCGGCCTGAGCGGCGAGGGCTTCGAGATCTGCGCGCAGCGGCGCGGTGGCGGCGTCCGGGTCTCGCTCCTGCAGCTCGGTGACCCGCTCGAGCAGCTCCCCCTGCGCGATCCCGAGGTCGGCGAGGGAGCCGAGCCGGCTCACCAGCTCGTCGTGCGAGGCGGCCAGGTCGGCGACCTGGGCGCCGGTCGCGCCGTGCGCCGCCAGCAGGTCCGTCAGCTGCCGGGTGCTCGCGGCGTGCGCCTCGACGAGCTCGGCCAGCCGCTCGGCGGTGTCACCCTCGCCCAGCGTGGTCAACCGCTGGTCGAGTCCGGCCAGCGAGGTGAGCGACTCGGCGGCGGTCGTCGCCAGGTCGGTCCGCAGCTCCGCGATGCCCTGCGCCGTCGAGGCCTGGGCCTCGACCAGCGAGGCGAGCTGCGGCGACAGGTCGGGTACGGCGGTCGGAAGGGCCAGCCGGTCGGCGAGCTCGGCCTGCCCGGTCCGCAGGTCCTCGAGCACGCCCGCGTACGGGGCCAGCGCCGCCGTCAGGTCGAGCGGCTCGCCCGATCCGGATCGGGACTCCACCAGCTCGGACAGCAGCGCCAGCATCGAG
>CAJCIY010000210.1 GCA_903970495.1 Candidatus Melainabacteria bacterium
TCAGGCGGGGCGACGGGGCGGGGAGGACGGCGTGAACGGAGCAGGACATCTGCAGGGCGCTGCGCCGAACGGCCCCGTCCCTGTGGACCCGCCGCGGACTTTGGTTGGCTGGGGCGCATGCCCGCCGTCTACGCCGCCGGCCCGTCCGGCTTCACCGCCGCCGGCCTCGCGTTCCACACCGGCGTCGTGCTGCCCGCGCTCGCCGCGGCCGGTTGCGCGGTCCTCGACCCCTGGGACCCGACCGACCCGGTGACGATCGGGCTGGCCACCTCGAGCGACCCGGAACCGGCCGCCGAGCTCGCCGCCGTGTGCGCCCGCAACGTCGTACTGATCGACGCCTGCGACGGCGTCCTCGCCGTCCTCGACGGGTCCGACGTCGACTCCGGCACCGCGGCCGAGATCGGGTACGCCGCAGCCATCGGCAAGCCGGTCGTCGGCATCCGCCTCGACCTGCGGCGCACCGGCGACCCCGGGTCGCTCGTCAACGGGCAGGTCGAGCACTTCGCGGTACGCACCGGCGGTGCGGTGCTCTCGTGCCCGCCGGCGGAGCTCGCGGCGCCGCGCGGCTTCGTCGACCGCGCGGTCGCCCTGCTGCTAGCGGCCCTGCAGTAGGTCCAGCCGCCGGGCGTGCGCGGCGACCCGGCTCCGGTGCGGACCGGTGGGCAGGACCGCGGCGCACGCCTGCCACGCCTCGAGGTCGTCGGCGGCCCACGGCGAGGCGGTCCAGCGCTCGAGGAGCGACGGCGACCGGGACCCCAGCACGGCCGAGCGCAGCTCCCATGCCAGCTCCTCGCGCAGCTCGACGACGCCGGGCGCCGTCGACCGCGGCAGCAGCGGACCCGCGTACGCGTCCAACGCTGCCGCGAGCCGGCCCTCGTCGAGCGCGCGGCGCACCAGGCCGGCGTCGGTGTCGACCCGGGCCAGCAGCCGGTAGGGCCGGGCGCCCAGCACGTCGGGCCCGACGACCCGCCGCAGCCGCGAGAGCTCCGCCCGGACGGTGACCGGGTCGAGGTCACGGTCGGCGAGCAGGACCGCGACGTCCCGGGTCGCGAGGCCCTCGGGGTGCCGCAGCAGCAGCGCGAGCAGCTCGGCGTGACGCAGCGAGAGCGGCGCGCCGTCCCAGGTGGGCTGGCTGGCACCGAGCAGCCCGAGCCGGCGGGCGGCGGTCCCGAGGTCGCGGAAACCCCTGTGCTGCAGCAGGATCTCGCGCTCGACGGCCGCCGCGGTGGCGCGTACGAGGGCGAGTGTGCCGGCCGTGGCGGCTCGGGAGTCGCCGGTGACATCGAGCGCGCCGAGCAACAGCCCGGTCGCCGGGTGGTGCAGCGGCACCGCGGCGCAGCTCCAGGGGCGGACGGTGCGCGCCCAGTGCTCGGCCGCGCTCACCCGTACGCCCGTGTCGAGCGCCAACGCCAGCCCGGGTGCGTTGGTGCCGGCGTGCCGCTCGTCCCAGCGGGCGCCAGCGGTGAAGCGCATCGACTCCGCGGCGCTGCGGACCGCCGGCGCGCCCTCGACCCAGAGCAGCCGGCCCTCGGCGTCGCTGACCGCGACGATCAGGTCGTCGGAGGTGGCGTGCTCGACCAGCAGCCGGCGGACGACCGGCATCGCGGGGGCGAGCGGGTGCGCATCGCGGTAGGCGTCGAGCTCGGCGTCGCTCAGGTCGACCGGCGGTCCGTCGGCCTCGGGGTCGACGCCGAGGGCGAGGCAGCGGTCCCACGAGCCGGCCACCTCGGGCCGGACGCCGGCCGGGCTGCCGCCGCCGAGGAGCGCGTCCTGCGCAGCGCGGACGGAGCGCTCGCGACCGTCCATCGCTGCTCCCTCCCTGTGACCCCGATCACCACCACTGTCGTCCGCCGGTCGACCGGGGGCAAGCACCGGGTGCAACCTGGCTGCAACCTCCCCGGCCCTAGCGTGGCGTGCGTCACATCCCCCACCGCAGGAGGCACCGTGCCGACCTTCGCCCAGCCTGGTCAGAGCGACGCCGTCGTCAGCTTCGCCAGCCGCTACGACAACGTCATCGGGGGCGAGTACGTCGCGCCCACGAAGGGCCGCTACTTCGAGAACCCGTCGCCGGTCACCGGCAAGACCTTCTGCGAGGTCGCACGCTCCGACGCCGACGACGTGGAGAAGGCGCTCGACGCCGCCCATGCCGCCGCGCCCGCCTGGGGCAAGACCGCCCCGGCCGAGCGCGCGGTGATCCTCAACAAGATCGCCGACCGCATGGAGGCGAACCTCCAGGTCCTGGCCGTCGCCGAGACGTGGGACAACGGCAAGCCGGTACGCGAGTCGATCGCCGCCGACATCCCGCTCGCGATCGACCACTTCCGCTACTTCGCCGGCTGCCTGCGCGCCCAGGAGGGCTCGCTCTCGCAGATCGACGAGGACACCGTCGCGTACCACTTCCACGAACCGCTCGGCGTCGTCGCGCAGATCATCCCCTGGAACTTCCCGATCCTCATGGCCGTCTGGAAGCTCGCGCCCGCGCTCGCCGCCGGCAACGCGGTCATCCTCAAGCCGGCCGAGCAGACCCCCGCGTCGATCATGGTCTGGTACGACCTGGTCAAGGACCTGCTGCCGCCGGGCGTCGTCAACATCGTCCACGGCTTCGGCACCGAAGCGGGCAAGCCGCTCGCCTCGAGCAACCGGATCGCCAAGGTCGCCTTCACCGGCGAGACCACGACCGGCCGCCTGATCATGCAGTACGCCAGCCAGAACCTGATCCCGGTCACCCTCGAGCTCGGCGGCAAGAGCCCGAACATCTTCTTCGAGGACGTCCTCGCCGAGCACGACGACTACCAGGACAAGGCTCTCGAGGGCTTCACGATGTTCGCCCTCAACCAGGGCGAGGTCTGCACCTGCCCCTCGCGCGGGCTGGTCCAGCAGTCGATCTTCGACGACTTCCTGGAGCTCGCGGCCATCCGCACCAAGGCGATCCGGCAGGGCGACCCGCTGGACACCGAGACGATGATCGGCGCGCAGGCCTCGAACGACCAGCTCGAGAAGATCCTGTCGTACCTGGACATCGGCAAGGCGGAGGGTGCCCGGGTCGTCACCGGCGGCGAGCGGGCCGACCTCGGTGGCCACCTCTCGGGCGGCTACTTCGTGCAGCCGACGATCTTCCAGGGCACGAACAACATGCGGATCTTCCAGGAGGAGATCTTCGGTCCCGTCGTGTCGGTCACCTCGTTCACCGACTACGACGACGCCATCAAGATCGCCAACGACACCCTGTACGGGCTCGGGGCCGGCGTCTGGTCACGCGACGGGAACACCGCGTACCGGGCCGGCCGTGACATCCAGGCCGGCCGGGTGTGGACGAACTGCTACCACCTCTACCCGGCGCACGCCGCGTTCGGTGGCTACAAGCAGTCCGGCATCGGCCGCGAGAACCACAAGATGATGCTCGACCACTACCAGCAGACGAAGAACCTGCTGGTGTCCTACTCCCCGAAGGCCATGGGCTTCTTCTAGATGACAGCGACGGAGGCCGGGGTGGCGCGTGCGGCCGTCACCCCGGCGGCGGCAGAGCTCCTCGTCACGCTCACTGCGAACCACGGACCGCTGCTGCTGCACCAGAGCGGCGGCTGCTGCGACGGGTCGTCCCCGATGTGCTACCCCCGGGGCGAGTTCCTCGTCGGCGACCGCGACGTGCTGCTCGGCGTGCTCGACGCGGCCGACGGCGTGCCGTTCTACATCGGAGGCCAGCAGTACGAATACTGGGCGCACACCCATCTCACGATCGACGTCGTACCCGGGCGTGGTGGTGGGTTCTCGCTCGAGACCCCCGAGGGCTTCCGCTTCCTGACCCGGTCGCGGCTGTTCACCGACGAGGAGAGCGAGGCGCTCGAGGCTGCCGGTCCGCCGCCGCGCGGCGCCTGGTCCCCCGAGGCCTGAGCTGTAGCTCGGCCAGCCGGGCGCACTCACCGCACTGATCTGCACATACGGGTCACGGACCCCGGTGGGCGAGGGGGGAGTTGAACCCCCACGTCCTTACGGACACACGGACCTGAACCGTGCGCGTCTGCCATTCCGCCACTCGCCCGAGTGAGCCTGCCGAGGCTACCAGCCGGGTCGGCACGGGCTCCCCGCGTCCGCAGTTCTCAGGCTCTTGGCGGTGTCGCCGCACCGACCCGGCCCACGGAGACGGCAGACTGTCCGGCGGGCCCCGGTCTGCGGAGCGTGGTCCGGATGCCGGCTGACACGGCGGCAACCGACGAACGGCCTGCGGCGTCCGAAGACGAGCAGGTGACCGCGACCAGGCGACGGGAGCTGACCGGATGGGCGTGCTCTCGAAGTTCGAGCAGCGACTCGGCGGCGCCGTCGAGGGCAGCTTCTCCCGCCTGTTCCGCAGCCGCGTCGAGCCGGTCGAGCTCGCGGTCGCCCTGAAGAAGGAGGCCGACTCCAACCGCAGTGTCTTCGCCAGCCAGACCCGCGTCCCCAACCGCTACGAGATAGACCTCGGGCCGAGCGACTACGACCGGCTCGCGCCCTACCGGTTCACGCTGGGCGACGAGCTCGCGGAGATGATCCGGGAGCACGCGGGCGAGCAGCAGTACGCCTTCGTCGGCCCCGTCGAGGTGACCCTCGTCCGCGCCGAGGACCTGCGTACGGGCGCCTACCGCGTCGGCAGCCGCGTCGAGGAGTCCGGCCGCGGCGCTCCCGCCCCGCCGCCCGTCGCCCCGCCACCCGTCTCGCCGGGGCCGACCCAGCCCCCCGTCCCGGTCCCGGCCCCGACGGCGGTGATCTCCGAGAACCTGACCGAGGCGATCCCGCGCCCGGCGGCCGCGCCGACGTACGGCCGCCTGGAGCTGCCGACCGGCGAGCGGGTGGCGGTGCGGGACCACCCGGTCGTGCTCGGCCGCGGCCACGAGGCGGACGTGCGGATCGCCGACGCCAGCGTCAGCCGCCGCCACGCCGAGGTCCGGTACGACGGGGCGCGTGTCCTCGTCGAAGACCTCGGCTCGACCAACGGCACCTCGGTCAACGGCGAGCGGGTCGCCCGCGCGACGCTCGTACCGGGCGACCGGCTGACGCTGGGCGCCGCCGTCGTCGTCTTCCGCGCGGGCGAGGACTAGGCGCCGGCGTGCCCGAGATCGTCTTCTTCGCCATCAAGATCGGCTTCGTGGCGCTGTTGTGGCTCGCCGTCCTGTTCGTCGTGCTCGCCGTCCGCGCAGACCTCTTCGGCCCTCGCCCGGCACGGGCCGGCGCGCGGACGGACCGCAGCCGGCCGGCGCGTACACCCAAGCCGCCGAAGGCTCCGAAGGGTGAGCGCGGCCGGGCCCGCACGCTGCTGGTCACCGAGGGCGGGCTCACCGGGACCCGGATCAGTCTCGGCAGCGTCGCGATCACCGTCGGCCGCGCGGAGGACTCGACCCTCGTGATCGCCGACGACTTCGCCTCCTCACGGCACGCCCGGTTCTCGCCGCGCGGTGAGCAGTGGCTGGTCGAGGACCTCGGCTCGACGAACGGCACCTACCTGGACCGCGACAAGGTCACCGGGCCGACGCTCGTCCCGATCGGCGTCCCGGTGCGCATCGGCAAGACCACCGTGGAGCTGCGCGGATGAGCCTGTCGCTGCGGTGGGGCATCCGTACGGACGTCGGCCACGTCCGCCCCCACAACGAGGATGCCGCGTACGCCGGACCACGCCTGGTCGTGATCGCCGACGGCATGGGCGGTGCGGTCGCGGGCGAGGTGGCCAGTCGCACCGTCGTCGACCGGCTCGCCGCGCTGGAGGACGACGACCTCGGCACCGACGTGGTCGGCGCGCTCGCCGCCGCGGTCGTCGGCTCCAACGGCGACCTCGGCCACCTCGTCGCCGACGACCCGCGCCTCGCCGGCATGGGCACGACGGTCACCGCGATGCTGGCCGACGACGACCGGCTCGCGCTGGTCCACGTCGGCGACTCCCGGGCGTACCTGTTCCGCGAGGGCGTCCTGACCCAGGTCAGCCGCGACCACTCGCTCGTGCAGGAGCTCGTGGACGCCGGCGAGATCTCCGAGGACGAGGCGCTCGTCCACCCGAAGCGCAACATCATCACCCGCGTCCTGGACGGCAGCGGCGGTCTCGAGCCGGACGTGTCGGTACGGACCGGGAAGGCCGGCGACCGCTACCTGCTCTGCAGCGACGGCCTCTCCGACTACGTCAGCCACGCCGCCATGACCGAGGCGGTCGCGAGCCCGGACCCGCAGCAGGCCGCCGACCGGCTGGTGGACCTCGCCCTCGCCGCGGGCGGCGTCGACAACGTCACGGCGCTGGTGGTCGACCTCGTCGACGCGAGACCGCTCGGGGGCCACACGTTCGTCGGCGCCTCGGCCGACGAGGCCCACGACGCCGAGCTGCCGCCGCTGCCGGCCGGGCAGCCGACCGTCGCCGGGCGGAGCGCGCTCGGTCTGGGTCTGCACCGTCGGCGGCAGCCCGAGGTCGACACCGGCCGGCAGCGCTCCCGGTGGCTCGTGCCGGGTGTGTCCCTGACCGTGCTGGTGATCCTGGTCGTCGCCCTGCTCGGCGGGTGGCTCTACGTCCGCAGCCAGTGGTACGTCGGTCCCGACGGCCGCGACGTCGCGCTCTACCGGGGCGTCCCCGGGTCGGTCGGACCGGTGCACCTGCAGTCGGTGCAGCAGGTCGGGCCGGCGCTGAGCACGCTGACGCCCGAGGTCCGGCGGCAGGTCGGCCAGCGGATCACCGTCGACGACAAGGCGGCCGGCGAGCGGGTGCTCGCCGAGGTCGAGCGCGGCACGCTGCCCGAGGACGGTGCCGGCACCCCGGCACCGAACCCCGGCACGCCGACGCCCACGGCCACCGGCAGTCCTGCCCTGGTCCCGAGCTCGAGCGCCGGGGCCGCGACGTGACCGCCCCGGCGACGATCGGCATCCCGGTCGCGCGCCCGAAGCGACGCGGTGCCGAGCTGCGACTGCTGGTCGTGGCGCTGCTCGTCGCGGCAGGTGCCCGCGCCGCGGTCGAGCTCGGCGTCGAGGGGCACGTCGAGACCTCGACCGTCTGGTACGTCCTCGCCCTCGCCACGGTGCTCGGCATCGGTCACGTCGCGATCCGCCGCTGGGCCCCGTACGCGGACCCGACGCTGCTGCCCCTGGTGGGGATCCTGCTCGGGGTCGGCACCGCGATGATCCACCGGCTCGACCTCGGGCTGCAGGCCGCGAACCCCGGCGAGAACGTCAGCGCCGACGCCAGCCTGCAGCTGGTCTGGGTCGCGATCGGCATGGCCCTGTTCGTGGCCGTCCTCGCGGCGTTGCCCGACCACCGCACGCTCTCCCGGTACGGCTACACCGCCGGGCTCGCCGGCATCGTGATCCTGCTGCTGCCGAGCGTGCTGCCGGCGAGCCTGTCGGAGATCAACGGCGAGCGGGTGTGGATCCGGCTGGGCCCGCTGTCGCTGCAGCCCAGCGAGATCGCGAAGCTGCTGCTGATGGTGTTCTTCGCCTCGTTCCTCGTGCAGCGCCGGCCGGTGCTCTCGCTCGTCACCCACCGCATCGGCCCGCTCGAGCTGCCCCGCGTCCGCGACCTCGGCCCGGTGCTCATCGCCTGGTTCGCCTCGATGCTGGTGCTGGTCCGGGAGAGCGACCTGGGCTCCGCACTGCTGTTCTTCGGGATGTTCGTCGTGATGCTCTACATCGCGACCGAGCGGGTCTCGTGGCTGCTCATCGGCGTGGTTCTCTTCGCCGCCGGCTCCTACGTCGCGTACCAGGCGTTCCCGCACGTCCAGGAGCGGGTCGAGATCTGGCTGCACGCCTTCAGCGGCAGCAACCCGACCGACTCGAGCTACCAGCTCGTCCAGGGCCTGTTCGGCTTCGCGACCGGCGGCGTGCTCGGCACCGGTCTCGGCCGGGGCGAGCCGCAGATCGTGCCGGTCGCGCGGACCGACTTCATCTTCGCCTCGCTCGGCGAGGAGCTCGGGCTGGTCGGCGTGATGGCGATCCTGGTGATCTACCTGGTCATCACCAGCCGCGGCCTCCGCGCGGCGATCGGGGTGCGCGACTCCTTCGGAAAGCTGCTCGCGGCCGGGCTGTCGGTCTCGTTCGCGCTGCAGGTCTTCGTCGTCGTCGGAGGAGTCATGCGGGCGATCCCACTGACCGGGCTGACGCTGCCGTTCCTGTCCTACGGCGGGTCCAGCGTGGTCGCGAACTTCGTGCTGGTCGCGCTGCTGATCCGGATCTCCGACGCCGGCCGGCAGCCGGCCACCTGGCCGGTCGCGGAGCCCGGCCGCCGCGAGACCGACCCCGCGGGGGTGACGGCGTGAACCGCCCGATCCGCAAGGTCGTCGTCTTCTGCGCGCTGATCTTCGCGGTGCTGCTGGTCAACGCGACCGTCGTCCAGGTCGGCGAGGCGCACTCGCTCAACAGCAACGTGCACAACGGCCGGGTGCTCATCGACTCCTACGAGCGGCAGCGCGGCGACATCATCGTCGACAACGCGCCGGTCGCGGAGTCGACGGCGACCACGGACTCGCTGAAGTACCTGCGGAAGTACCCGGACGGGTCGCTGTACGCGGACGTCACCGGCTACTACTCGCTGCTCGCGGACACCGGCATCGAGCGCTCGCAGAACGGCATCCTGTCGGGCAGCGACAGCCGCATCTCCCTCTCGATCAGCCGGATCGGCCAGCTGCTGTCGGGCGCGACGCCGCAGGGCGGCAACGTCACGCTGACCCTCGACGGCAAGGCGCAGCAGCTCGCGGCCACGCTGCTGGGCAACCGTCGCGGCGCGGTCGTCGCCCTGGACCCGCGTACGGGGGCGATCCTGGCGATGGTCACCTCGCCGACGTTCGACCCGAGCCTGCTGACCTCGCACGACCCGACGAAGGACCAGGCCGCCTACGACGCGCTCGCGGCCCAGAGCGAGACGCCGCTGCTCGACCGGGCGACCCAGGAGACCTATCCGCCGGGCTCGACGTTCAAGCTGATCGACACCGCGGCCGCGCTGAGCTCCGGCAAGTACACGCCGAGCACGACGGTCGCCTCGCCCGGTTCGATCACGCTGCCGGGGACGACCACGACGCTCTCGAACTACGCCGGCGAGTCGTGCGGCGCCGCGAAGATCACCCTCACCCAGGCGCTCGCGGTCTCGTGCAACACCGCGTACGCCGGGGTCGGGCTCAGCCTCGGCGCGGACGCCCTCCGAGCCGAGGCCCAGGCGTTCGGGTTCGGCCGCACGGTCGACGGCCTCGGGGTGCTGCAGAACCCCAGCACGTTCCCGTCGGACATCAACCAGGCCCAGACCGCGCAGTCCGCGATCGGCCAGTACGACGTCGCCGCGACGCCGCTGCAGATGGCGATGGTGGCGGCCGCCATCGGCAACGGTGGCGTGGAGATGGCGCCGTACCTGGTTGCCAAGCTGACCGGTCCGGACCTCAAGACGATCGCGACGACGCAGCCGTCGGTCTTCGCGACCCCTATCAACCAGACCGTGGCGACCGAGATGACCGGGATGATGGAGCAGGTCGTGGCGCACGGCACCGGCACCCGGGCGCAGATCCCCGGGGTCGCGGTCGCCGGCAAGACGGGGACGGCCGACCACGGCCCGGCCGACCAGCACCTCAAGCCGCACTCGTGGTTCGTCGCCTTCGCACCGGCCGCCGCACCGACCGTCGCGATCTCCGTGATCGTCGAGGACGGCGGCGGCGAGGACACCACCGGCGGAGCGGTCGCCGCCCCGATCGCGCAGCAGGTCATGAAGCTGCTGCTCGCGGAGAAGCTGTGACCGCCCGATGACGGTCCCCGCAGCGGGCGGCTCGCCCGCCCTCGACGCCCCCGGCCGAGTGGTGGCCGGGCGCTACCGGCTGTCGCGCGTCATCGCCAGCGGCGGCATGGGCCAGGTCTGGCGAGGCTTCGACCAGCGGTCCGAGCGACCGGTCGCGGTGAAGGTGCTCCGCCCCGAGTACGCCGCCGAGCCGGCCTTCACCGAGCGGTTCCGCGCCGAGGCCCGGACGGCCGCCTTGCTCGACCACCCCAACGTCGCGACCGTGATCGACTACGGCGAGCAGACCGGACCGCACGGCGAGCCGACCGGCGCGTACCTGGTGATGGAGCTGGTCGTGGGCGAGCCGCTGTCGGCGATCATCCGGCGGCAGGGACCGCTGCCGGTCGACCGTGCCCTCGCGCTGCTCGCGCAGGCGGGCGCCGGCCTGCAGGCGGCGCACGACGCCGGCGTGGTGCACCGCGACGTCAAGCCGGCGAACCTGCTCGTGACCCGCGACGACGTCGTCAAGATCACCGACTTCGGCATCTCGCGGGCGACCGGCGCACTGGCGCTGACCCGGACCGGGATGGTCCTCGGCACCGCGCACTACCTCTCGCCCGAGCAGGTGCAGGGCCGGTCGGCCAGCCCGGCCAGCGACCTGTACGCGCTCGGGGTCGTCGGCTTCGAGTGCCTGGCCGGGCGGCGGCCGTACGAGGCCGACTCGCCGCTCGAGGTGGCGCTCGCGCACCAGCGCGACCCGGTGCCCGAGCTCCCGCCGCGGGTGCCGGCCCACGTCGCCGCGCTCATCACCCGGGCGCTCGCGAAGGACCCGGCCGACCGGCACAGCTCGGCCGGCGCGTTCGGGCGAGCCGCGGCCGCCGCCCGCGCCGGCGGCGCGGGCCCGACGACCGTCCCCGTCGACGTGCGGCCGGCGCCGGCCACGGTGCCCGCGCCAGCGGTCGCGAGGCCCGCGGGCCGGACTGTGCCGCGCCGGACCGTACGGCTGCCGCTGCTCGCGCTCGGCGGCCTGCTGCTCGCCGCCCTCGTGATCGCCCTCGTGGGCGGCCGGGGCGGGCACCACCGCGCGGCCACCACCCCGGCGCACGGCACCGCGGCGAGCGCGGGCATCGCGGTGGACCCGCTGGCGTACGCGGGGAAGCCCGCCGCCCAGGTCCTCACCGCGCTGCGGGCGCGGGGCCTGGTGCCGAAGGAGCAGCCGGTCGGCGTCGGGGGCGCACCCGGTACGGTCGTGACGATCGTGGCGGGCGACGGCGCGCCACTGCCGGCGAGCCTGGCCAAGGGGTCCGCCGTGACCGTGCAGGTCGTGTCATGAGTGACACGCAGTGCAGTCGTGTCATGAGTGACACGCAGTGCAGCCGTGTCATGAGTGGACCGCGCGGCCGTGGCCGGCCGGGACAGCGGAGGGTACGCAGCGACGTGAGGAGCTCTCGTGGCTGACGCCCGCCTGCTCGGTGACCGCTATGAGCTCGGTGAGGAGCTCGGCTACGGCGGCATGGCCGAGGTCTACCGCGCCCGCGACGCGCGGCTCGGCCGCGACGTCGCGGTCAAGGTGCTGCGCGCCGACCTGGCGCGCGACCCGGCGTTCCTCGGCCGGTTCCGCCGCGAGGCGCAGTCCGCGGCCGGCCTCAACCACCCCCACATCGTCGCCGTCTACGACACCGGCGAGAGCGACGTCGACGGCACCCGCGTCCCGTACATCGTCATGGAGTACATCGCCGGGCGGACGCTGCGCGAGGTGCTCGCCGAGGACGGCCGGCTGCTGCCGCGGCGGGCGCTCGAGATCGTGGGCGAGATCTGCTCGGCGCTGGAGTACAGCCACCGCGCCGGGATCGTGCACCGTGACATCAAGCCGGCGAACGTCATGCTGACGCGCAGCGGCGAGGTCAAGGTCATGGACTTCGGCATCGCCCGCGCCGCCTCGCAGACCGCCGCGACGATGACGCAGACCGCGCAGGTGCTCGGCACCGCGCAGTACCTCTCGCCCGAGCAGGCCCGCGGCGAGCACGTCGACGGCCGCAGCGACATCTACTCGACCGGTTGCCTGCTCTACGAGCTGCTCACCGGCGTGCCGCCGTTCCAGGGCGACTCCGCCTTCGCCGTGGCCTACCAGCACGTCCGCGAGGACCCGGTGCCGCCCTCGCAGATCGAGCCGGACCTCCCGGCCTCGATCGACGCGGTCGTCCTCAAGGCGATGGCCAAGAACCCGGCCAACCGCTACCAGTCGGCGGCCGACTTCCAGGCCGACGTCGACCGCGCGGCGGAGGGCCGCAAGGTCGAGGCGACGCCGCTGCTCGCCACCGCGGCGACCGCCGCGATCCCGCCGCCCTCGCCCACCACCGTCCTGCTGCGGCCCGACGACCGCGACCGCTCGGGGCGGCGGCGCGTCGCGTACGTGGCGCTGGCCGTCGCGGTGCTGGCCGTCTTCGTCGTCATCGCGCTGCTGGTCAAGGGGCTGAGCTCGGGGACGACCGCCTCGATCCAGACCCCGAACGTCATCGGCCTGACCGAGGCGGCGGCGGAGGCGAAGATCTCGGCGGCCGGGCTGAAGCTCGGCGAGGTGAAGCAGAGCCCGAAGGGCACCGACGGCAACGAGATGCCGGCCGGGTACGTCTACGACCAGAGCCCGATCGCGGACCAGCCGGCCAAGCAGGGCACCACGACGATCGAGCTGTTCGTCTCGACCGGGGTGCAGCGGGTGCAGGTGCCGAACGTCGTCGGCAGCTCCGAGACCGACGCGATCGCCGCGCTCAAGGCGAAGAACCTGGCCTACGCCGTCCGGGAGGTGAACGTCGCCGGGACGCCCGACCAGGTGACGCTCCAGAGCGTGCCGCCCAACTCGACCGTCGACGCGGGGACGACCGTCACGCTCACCGTCGTGTCCGGCGAGCAGCAGGTCCCGGACGTGCTGCAGCAGCCGTACGCACAGGCCTCGCAGACCCTCAGCCAGGCCGGGTTCATGGTGACCGAGGTGCCGCAGGCGGACGCGTCCCCCGCAGGCACCGTCATCTTC
>CAJCIY010000211.1 GCA_903970495.1 Candidatus Melainabacteria bacterium
CGATCGGCAGGACCGTGATCCCTTCCATGGCCCGCCGCAGCCGCGGCAGCCGGAGGTGCACGTAGACCGCGGTCGGCACCATCAGCAGGAGCGTGAGGACGGTCGTCACGACCGCCAGCCGCAGCGAGAGGGTGAAGGCGGCCGAGAAGCCCTCCTGGTGCGGGATGGAGCCGAAGACCGCGGCGCTGCTGCCGCCCGCGTCGGTCTTGATCGCGAACCGCAGCGCCGCCCAGAGCGGGGCCAGGAAGTACACGGCTGCCACCAGCAGCACGACGATGCGCCACCAGGCGACGGAGCGGACGGCGTGGGCGCGGGGTGGGTCGGCCGCCGGCGCGAGTCGCGGGGCCAGGGCGGTGGTCAGCGCAGCCACGTCGAGGCCCTCCGCTGCAGCAGGCTGTAGAGGCCGAGCACGACGACCACCACCAGCACCATGATCAGTCCGAGCGCCTTGCCGACGTTGGCCTGGCCGGCGATGACGTTGCCGTCCAGGAACGAGCCGATCTGGATCGGCGTGAGCGCCAGGCCGCTGGTGAGCGTGGCCGCGGTCGCGTACGCGGAGAACGCGGACCCGAACAGCAGCAGCACCGAGCCGAGGAACGAGGGCAGCAGCACCGGTCCGCCGACGTGGCGCCAGTAGCTCCACGCGCTCGCACCGAGGTTGTCCGCGGCCTCGCGCCAGGCCGGCCGCAACCCGCCCAGCGCGGGCGTGATGACCAGCACCATCAGCGGGATCTGGAAGTACATGTAGACCAGCGAGACGCCGGAGAACGTGTAGAGGTCGAACCCGTGGTCGTAGGGGTTGAACCCGAGGTCGGCGAGCCAGTGCGTCGCCAGGCCGGACGAGCCGAGCGCTGCGATGAACAGGAAGGCCAGCGGCACCCCACCGAAGTTCGCGAACACGCCCGACGCCGTGTTCACGATGCGGCGCAGTGCGTTCCCGTGCGGTGCGGTGTGCACGGCGTACGCCAAGGCCAGGCCGACGACGCCCGGGACGACCGCGGTCAGCACCGCCAGCTTGATGCTGGTGAACAGGCCGTGGGCGTAGATGCCGCTGGTGGCGATGTGCAGGTTGTGTCCGGTGAACCCGCCGCCGGGTGCGGAGAAGGCTCCGACGGCGATGGCGATCATCGGTACGAGCAGGAAGACCGCCAGGTACGTCGCGAACGGCACGAGGCCGAGCAGCCCCGTCGACGACCGGGCGGCGGCGCGAAGCCGCCCCCCGCCAGGGATGGCGGGGGGCGACGCGCCGAGGGTGTCGGTCGTCACGAACCGATGGCCGTGGCCCACGAGCTGGAGACGACCTTCTGGGCCGCGGTCATCTGCGCGGTGGTCGGGAAGGTGACCGTCCCAGCTGGCGCCGCCGGCAGCTTGCTGTACGCGGCGGCGTCGACCGTCTTGTCCGACACGAGGGTCGGCAGCTCGATCGGGCGTGCAGCGCCCTGCAGCCAGAGGTTCTGACCGGTGACCGAGTACAGGTACTCCTCCCACAGCCGGGCGGCAGCCGGGTGCGGGGCGCTCTTGCTGATGGCCTGGCTGTAGTACGCCGCGTAGTGCGCGTCGCTGGGGATGACGACCTTCCAGTTCGGGTTCGTCGCCGCGACCTCACTGGCCTGCAGGTAGTCCCACCAGATCAGGATCGGGGTCTCGCCCGACTCCACGGTCGACGGTCCGCCCTTCACCGGCACGAAGTTTCCGGACTTGTGCAGCGCGGCGAAGTAGTCGATGCCGGGCTTGATGTTGTCGAGCGAACCACCGTTGGCCAGCGCTGCCGCGTACACCGCGGAGAAGGCGGCGCTGGCCTGGGTCGGGTCACCGTTGATCGCGATCTTGCCCTTGTACTCCGGCTTCTCGAGGTCCTTGAAGGACGTCGGGGCGTCCTTGATCTTGCTGCTGTCGTATCCGATCGCGATGTAGCCGCCGTAGTCGTCGAACCAGTCGCCGTTCGCGTCCTTGGAGCTGGCCGGGATGGAGTTCCAGGAGGCGACCTTGTACGGCGCGAGGAGCCCGCTCGAGGCGGCGTCGATGGCGAAGGAGGTGCCGAGGTCGAGCACGTCGGGTGCGCGGCTCTGGCCCTTGAGCTGGTTGACGGCGTTGATCTCGTCCTGGCTGGACCCGTCCGGGTTCTCAGAGTTGATCTTGATGCCGTACTTGGCCTCGAAGTCCTTGATGATGTTGCCGTAGTTGGCCCAGTCGGCGGGCAGCGTGATGACGTTCAGCGTGCCCTCCTTCTTGGCTGCGGCGACCAGGGCGCTCATGCCGCCCGCCTGGGTCAGGTCGGTCGCGGTCGCGATGCCCGCGCTGCTGCCACCCGAGGTGGCGCCTCCGCTGGTGCTCGAGCTGCTGCCGCACGCAGCGAGCGTCGCTGCGGCGACGAGGCCGACGGCAACCACCGAGATGGTCCGAGAAGTCTTGCGTTGCACGACATCGCCCCTTCGGTGCCACCGGTCGTCGGCGGCTCGACGGGCACGCTGTCTCGCGAAGGTGGCCAGCCCGAACGGTGTGGCTGAACGCCGTTCGCCGGGACGGTGAACACTCCGCCCGTCCCGGATGGACCGATGCTGCTGCTGGACGTCGCCGGTGTCGTCAACGAGGTGGGTCGGCGCGGCGGCGCGGTCTACCGCACCAGGAGCTGGTCGAGCACCGCCGGCGCGAGGCCGAGGGCGGTGGTCATCCCGATCCCGGAGGTCACGGCGACACCGACGACCCCGGGCGCGCCGGTGGGGGTCAGGTAGCACCCGGTGGGAGTGGACGCATAGGTGCCGAGCCAGCGCTCGCGCACCTCCACGGGCACGCCGAACAGCCGGCGCGTCTCGGCCAGCAGCAGCGAGTCGAGCTCCGCCGCGGCGAAGGGCGAGGGCGTCTGTCCGTACTCGTGGGTGTCCCCGACGATCAGGTCGCCGCCGGGGGTCTGCGTGAACATCAGGTTGACCCCCGCGGCGAGCAGACCCGGGCTGTCCGCAGCGAGCCGGTTGCGGAGCGCGTCGCTCGACGGGCACGCGAGGAAGCCGTCGTAGCGCAGCAGCGACGTCCCCGTGAGCAGACCCGGCTCGAGGCGGAACCCCGCCGGTACCCCGACGCGCATCATGTGCAGTTGGCACCGGCGGAGCCCCGCGTCGGCGCAGGGCGCCGGCAGCAGGTGGTCGAGGTCGTGGCCCGGCGCGAGCACCACGTGCCGTGCGGTCACGTCGCCGCGGCCGGTCCGCACCAGGCCGGACTCGGCTCCGAGCGCTGCGGTCGACCAGAGGAACCGGACGCCGAGATCCGAGAGGTAGGTCGCGAAGGCCGCTGCGGCGGTGCGCGGGTCGACCCGGATGTCGGCCGGCAGGAGCGCGCCCCCGACCACCTCGTCCCCGACGACCGGGACCCGCGCGGCGACCTCGTACGGGTCGAGCAGCCGGGCCGCCCCGGGGCTCGTCCCGGCGAACTCACCGAGGACCGCGGCCTCCTCCTCGGAGCGGGCGACGACGACGGTGCCGCACTCCTGGACCCACAGTCCCGCCTTGTCGCGCAGCTCCAGCCAGCGCTCGCGGGCGACGGCCGCGTACTCGCGGGCCATG
Organism: Candidatus Melainabacteria bacterium; assembly: GCA_903970495.1. Lineage (GTDB taxonomy): Bacteria > Actinomycetota > Actinomycetes > Mycobacteriales > CAJCIY01 > CAJCIY01. Next base: position 3,558 of record CAJCIY010000211.1, read on the forward strand.
CCGGTCTGCGCAGACACGCAGCCGTGCCCGAAGTTGCGGACCGTCGCGCCCACGGCGCGGTCATCGCGTTCGAGGACCACCACCGTCAGGCCGCGGCGCACGCCTTCCCACGCCACGGAGAGGCCGACGATCCCTGCGCCCACGACGGCGAGGTCGGCGGTGGCGGCGACGGGCACGAGGGGAGAGCGTGCCACTGCGGTTCGCGTTCCGCAAGCTCTGCACACCTGCTTGTACGAACAAGTCGGTCCGACATCCCCCTGCACTGCAGCATGGTCCAGAGAGCTTCCCGTCGGGTCTCGTCGCTTGTACAGTCATCTCTCGTGGCCCTGCATCACGAGATCGCCGACGGGCTGAGATCCCGGATCGTGGCGGGCGAGCTCGAGGTGGGACGGCCGCTCCCCTCGGAGGCGAGGCTCTGCGCCGAGTACGGCACGTCGCGCGGAACGGTCCGTCAGGCGCTCGCCGCACTGCGGGCGGAAGGCCTGATCGGAGGTGGCCGCGGCGCCCCGCCGGTGGTGCGCTCCCGCCGTCTCCCACAGTCCTTCGACACCTTCCTGTCGTTCACGCGCTGGGCGCAGCAGGCCGGCCGCGTCCCGGGGCAGCAGACGATCGAGATCCGGCGCGGCGTGCCCACGCCGGCCGCCGCCGACGCCCTGGGCCTGGAGCCTGCCGAGCACGCCGTCGAGCTGCTGCGACTGCGGTACCTGGACGGCGAGGCGGCGATGCTCGAGCGGACCACGTTCCCCCTCGCGTACGGCCGGGTGCTGCTGGCCGCCGACCTCGACGCGGGCTCGGTCTACGCGACGCTGGCCGAGGCCGGGATCGTGCCCACCGACGCGACCCACGTGTTCGACGCCGTCGCCGCCGACGGCGACGATGCCGAGCTGTTGGGGCTCGACCTCGGCGCGCCGCTGCTGCGGGAGCGCAGGCAGTCCTCCCTCGCCGACGGCGAGCTCGTCGAGTACTCCGACGACCGCTACCGACCCGACCTCGTCTCGTTCACGGTCGTCAACGCGCAGGCAGCCCAGCCGGCCCTGACCCGCACCTGGAGCCCCCGTGCCGTGTGACCGCTTCGACCTCGCGTGCCTGGACATCGCCGGCACGACCGTCGAGGAGCACCAGGCCGTGTACGTCGCTCTCGACGGCGCAGTGCGAGCAGCCGGTCTCGACCCGTCCGCCGAGCAGCTCGCCGGGTGGATGGGCGCCGACAAGCAGGAGGCGATCACGGCAGCGCTCACCGCACACCGGGGCAGCGAGCCGAGCCGGCAGGAGGTGCTGGAGGTCTATGCCGACTTCCGGTCTCGGCTGCTCGCCGCGTACGACGCCACCTCGCCGGTACCGATGCCCGGCGTCGAGGCGGCTCTGGCAACGCTGCGAGCCGAAGGGGTGAAGGTCGTGCTGACGACGGGATTCTCGCGCGAGGTCACGGGCGGCCTGCTCGAGCAGCTCGGGTGGACCGACGGCGTCGTCGACGACGTGGTGTGCGCCGAGGAGGTGGGCGCGGGGCGGCCCGCCCCGTACATGATCTTCGAGGCGATGCGCCGAACCGGCGTCACCGACGTGCGCCGCGTCCTCGTCGCGGGCGACACCGTGCGTGACCTCCGCGCGGGGACGAACGCCGGTGCGGGCATGGTCGTCGGTGTCCTCAGCGGTGCGCAGGACGTGCGCGCGCTCGGTGCCGAAGCCCACACCCATCTGCTGGCCAGCGTGGCCGACATCCCCCCGCTGCTGGGATGACCGTCGTCGACGAGGTCCGCGCGGTCCTGCTCTCGCTGCGCGGGGTCTACGACGGGCGCGAGCCGATCGACGAGCTGACCCACGCGCTGCAGTGCGCAGGCCACGCCCTCGCCGACGCTCGGGACGACGAGCTGGTCGTCGCCTGCCTGCTCCACGACATCGCTCGGTCACCGCTCGTCCTCGACGACGACCCGCGCCACGAGCAGGTCGCGGCGCGCTGGCTGAGGCCGAGGTTCGGCGCGCGCGTCGGCTGGCTCGCCGGCGCGCACGTGGCCGCCAAGCAGGACCTCGTCGCTCATGACCCGTCGTACGCGCTGTCCGAGGAGAGCCGCAGATCGCTGGCCGCGCAGGCACTCGAGCCGCCCGACCCCGCGCTGGTCGGCGATCCACGGTGGCCGGATGCGCTCGACCTCC
>CAJCIY010000212.1 GCA_903970495.1 Candidatus Melainabacteria bacterium
CCGAGATCATCGTGAGCAACGAGAAGCGGATGCTGCAGGAGGCCGTCGACTCGCTGTTCGACAACGGCCGCCGCGGCCGGCCGGTGACCGGTCCGGGCAACCGCCCGCTCAAGTCGCTGTCCGACATGCTCAAGGGCAAGCAGGGCCGGTTCCGCCAGAACCTGCTCGGCAAGCGCGTCGACTACTCCGGCCGCTCGGTCATCGTCGTCGGCCCGCAGCTGCAGCTGCACCAGTGCGGCCTGCCGAAGCTGATGGCGCTCGAGCTGTTCAAGCCCTTCGTCATGAAGCGGCTGGTCGACCTCAACCACGCGCAGAACATCAAGTCCGCCAAGCGGATGGTGGAGCGCGCGCGACCGGTCGTCTGGGACGTCCTCGAAGAGGTCATCACCGAGCACCCGGTGCTGCTCAACCGCGCACCGACGCTGCACCGTCTCGGCATCCAGGCCTTCGAGCCGCAGCTGGTCGAGGGCAAGGCCATCCAGATCCACCCGCTCGTCTGCGGCGCGTTCAACGCCGACTTCGACGGCGACCAGATGGCGGTCCACCTGCCGCTGTCGGCCGAGGCCCAGGCCGAGGCCCGGATCCTGATGCTGTCCTCGAACAACATCCTGTCGCCGGCCTCCGGCCGTCCGATCGCGATGCCCGGCCAGGACATGGTCACCGGCATCTACTACCTCACGACCGAGGTGCCCGACGCGCCCGGTCACGGCCGTGCGTTCTCCTCGACGGCCGAGGCGCAGATGGCGTACGACCGGGGTGAGCTCGACGTCCGCGCCCCCATCGAGCTGCGCTTCCCGGCCGGCGAGGACGTCGTCCCGCCGATCGGGTTCACGATGCCCGAGGGCTGGCAGCCGGGCGAGGCGTTCCGGCTGCCGACGACCCTCGGTCGCGCGCTGCTCAACGAGACGCTGCCGGTGGACTACCCGCTGGTGAACCGGGTCGTGAACAAGCGCGAGCTGGGCCTGGTCATCAACGACCTCGCCGAGCGCTACCCCAAGGTGCAGGTCGCGGCGACGCTCGACGCGATCAAGGGCGCCGGCTTCCACTGGGCGACCCGCTCGGGGGCGACGGTCGCGATCGTCGACGTCGCGAGCCCGGCCCGCAAGGCCGAGATCCTCGACGGCTACGAGAAGCAGGCCGAGAACGTCGAGAAGCAGTTCGGCCGCGGCGTGATCACCGACGAGGAGCGCCGTCAGGAGCTCATCGAGATCTGGACCAAGGCGACCAACGAGGTCGGCAAGGAGATGGAGAAGTCGTTCCCGGACGACAACCCCATCCAGATGATGGTGGCGGCCGGCGGTGGCGGGAACATCTCGCAGATCCGTCAGCTCGCCGGCATGCGCGGCCTGGTCGCCAACCCCAAGGGCGAGATCATCCCGCGGCCGATCAAGACCAACTTCCGCGAGGGCATGACCGTGCTGGAGTACTTCATCTCCACGCACGGCACCCGCAAGGGGCTGGCCGACACCGCGCTGCGTACGGCGGACTCGGGCTACCTCACGCGGCGGCTCGTCGACGTCTCGCAGGACGTGATCATCCGCGAGGAGGACTGCGGCACCGAGCGGGCCATCGCGGTCCGCATCGCGGGTCCGAACCGCGAGGGCACGCTGGTCAAGGACGCGCACGTCGAGACCAGCATCTGGTCGCGCTCGCTCGCGACCGACGTCGAGGTCGGCGGCAGCGTGCTCGCCGCGGCCGGCTCGGTGCTCGGTGACGTCGCGATCGACGACCTGATCGCCCACGGCGTCGAGGAGGTCCGGGTCCGCTCGGTCCTCACCTGCGAGAGCCAGGTCGGCACCTGCGCCGCCTGCTACGGCCGTTCGCTCGCCTCGGGTCTGCTCGTCGACGTCGGCGAGGCCGTCGGCATCGTCGCCGCGCAGTCCATCGGCGAGCCCGGTACGCAGCTCACCATGCGCACCTTCCACACCGGTGGCGTCGCGGGTGAGGACATCACCCACGGCCTGCCGCGCGTGGTGGAGCTGTTCGAGGCCCGCGTCCCCAAGGGCAAGGCGCCGATCACCGAGCAGGCCGGCCGCATCCAGGTCGAGGACACCGACAAGGCCCGCAAGATCACCGTCGTCCCCGACGACGGCAGCGAGGAGATGGAGTACCTCGTGCCGCGCCGGGCCCGGATGCTGGTGGCCGAGGGCGACCACGTCGAGGTCGGACAGCGCCTGATCGAGGGTGCCGTCGACCCGCACGACGTGCTGCGGATCCAGGGTCCGCGGGCGGTGCAGCTGTTCCTGGTGGAGCAGGTGCAGGAGGTCTACCGCTCGCAGGGCGTGCCGATCCACGACAAGCACATCGAGACGATCATCCGCCAGATGCTCAAGCGGGTGACGATCCTCGAGTCCGGCGAGACCACGATGCTGCCGGGCGAGCTGGTCGAGCGCACCCGGTTCGAGGCCCTCAACCGGGCGACGGTCGAGGCCGGCAACACGCCGGCGTCGGCGCGGCCGGTGCTCATGGGCATCACGAAGGCGTCGCTCGCGACCGACTCGTGGCTGTCGGCGGCCTCCTTCCAGGAGACCACGCGGGTGCTCACCGACGCGGCGATCAACTCGCGTCGCGACAACCTGCGCGGCCTGAAGGAGAACGTCATCCTCGGCAAGCTGATCCCGGCCGGCACGGGCATGCCCCGCTACCGCTCGATCACGGTGGAGCCGACCGAGGAGGCCCGCGCGCAGGCGTACCAGTTCACGACCTACGACGACGGCGGCTACGCCTTCGGCCAGGGTTCGGGTGCCGCGGTGCCGCTCGAGGAGTTCGACTACGGGCAGTACACGTCCTAGTCGCCATGCACTGCCGGAAGGCCGGATCACCCGCCAGGTGGTCCGGCCTTTCGCGTCGGCCTGTGGGCGACGACTCGCCGCACACCTGCAACCACCTGCTGACACAACCCGGTGTCACCCCCTGCGGGCGGCCTCGGCAAGCTCCGCGTACGCGGCGGTGAGGTCGGCCTGCTGGTAGTGGGCGTTGAGGCCGCTCGGGTTGGGCAGCGCCCACAGCCGCGCGCCCGCGAGGCCGGCTGGCTGCTCCCCGACGGCCGCCCGCCGGTCGGCGAAGGCCAGCCGGTACGCACCGACCCCGAGCACGCCGACCACCGCCGGCCGCCACCTGTCCACCAGCGCCGTCAGCGGCGCGAGGCCGGCGCGTACCTCGGCGTCGTCGAGCTCGTCGGCCCGGGCGGTCGCCCGGGCGACGAGGTTCGTGATGCCGATGCCCGCGTCGCGGAGCCCGTCGACGTCGCTCGGCTGCAGCCGCCGCGGGGTCAGCCCCGCCTGGTGCAGCGTCGGCCACAGCCGGTTCGAGGGCCGGGCGAAGTGCAGCCCCGCCCACCCCGACCACAGCGACGGGTTGATCCCGCACAGCAGCACCCGCACGCCCGGGAACACCAGGTCGGGGACGGTCCGCCCGTCCGCGGCCTGCAGCTCCTCGCGCGTCGGGCCCACGCCGCGGAGTCTGCCGGAATCGGCCAGGCACCCCGCCGGTTCGGTCGGTGCAGCCCCGATCCCAGGAGACACCGTGCCCGAGCCCATCGACGTGAAGTACACCGCCCGCGCGACCGCGTACGGCGACGGCAGGAACGGTCACGTGACCAGCGACGACGACGTGCTCGACGTCGACCTCGCGGTGCCGAAGGCGATGGGCGGACCCGGCGGTGACCTCAGCAACCCCGAGCAGCTGTTCGCGGCCGGGTACGCCGCCTGCTTCCACTCCGCCCTGAAGGTCGTCGCCGCCCGGACCAAGACCTCGACCGACGGCTCGACCGTCGCGGCCGCCGTCGGCATCGGCCAGCAGGGTCAGGGCTTCGGCCTCACCGTCGAGCTGCAGGTGACACTGCCCGGGCTCGAGCACGACGCCGCGCTGGAGCTGGTCGAGCAGGCGCACCAGGTCTGCCCGTACTCGAACGCGACCCGCGGCAACATCGAGGTCGCGCTCTCGGTCGTCTAGGCGACTACGACACGACGAGGCGCGTCACGTGGGCGACGAGGTCGCCGAGCGACACGTCCTCGCGTGACCCGTCGCGCCGGTCCTTGACCTCGACCAGGCCCTCGGCGAGACCGCGGCCGACGACGACGACCACCGGTGCGCCGAGCAGGTCGGCGTCGGCGAAGGCCACGCCGGCCGCGAGCCCGCGGTCGTCGAGGAGCACCGCGATGCCCGCCTCGCCGATCTCGCGGGCCAGCCGCTCGGCGACGGCGGGCTGGTCGCCGCGGCCGACCCCGACCACGTGGACCGGGTACGGCGCCACCGCCGCCGGCCACACCAGCCCCCGCTCGTCGTGGTGCTGCTCGGCGATCGCCGCGACCGCACGGCTGACACCGATGCCGTAGGACCCCATGGTCACCCGCACGCGGGCGCCGTCGGCACCGGTGACGTCGAGGCCGAAGGCGTCGGCGTACTTGCGGCCGAGCGCGAAGATGTGCCCGAGCTCGATGCCTCGGCCGATCCGCAGCAGCGACCCGCACCGCGGGCAGCGGTCGCCGTCCTTCACCTGCGCCGCGGGGATCTCGCCGTCCGCCTCGAAGTCGCGGCCGCGGACGACGTGGCGGGCGTGCTTGCCCTCGGCGTTGGCGCCGGTGACCCACGCGCTGCCCGGGGTGATGCGCGGGTCGACGAGGTAGCGGATGCCGAGCCCGCGCAGCACCTGCGGGCCCACGTACCCGCGGACCAGCCCGTGTGCGGCCAGGTCGTCGGCCGGCTCGACCTCGGCCGGGTAGACGTTGGCGTCGACCGCCTTCAGGTCGACCTCGCGATCGCCCGGGACACCGACCACGAGCACGCCGCGGCTGCCGTCCGGCTCGCGGACGGTGAGCACGACGTTCTTCAGCGTCTGCCCGGCGGTCACGCCGAGCGCCGCGGTGAGCGCCGCGATGGTCGTGCTGTCGGGGGTGTCGACCACCTCGAGCGGCGGGTGCACCTCGGCGGCGGTGTCGGGCAGCCCCACCTCGGCCGCCTCGACGTTGGCGGCGTAGTCGCAGCTCGTGCACGCGACGAAGGTGTCCTCGCCGCTGTCGGCGACCGCGAGGAACTCCTCGCTCGCGCTGCCGCCCATCGCCCCGCTCACCGCCGACACGATCCGGACGTCGAGGCCGAGCCGCTCGAAGATCCGCGCGTACGCGGCCCGGTGGGCGTCGTAGCTCGCCGCGAGCCCCTCGTCGCCCGCATCGAAGGAGTAGCTGTCCTTCATGAGGAACTCACGGCCGCGCAGGATCCCGGCGCGCGGCCGGGCCTCGTCGCGGTACTTGGTCTGGATCTGGAACAGCGTCAGCAGCAGGTCGCGGTAGCTCGAGACCTCGCCCGCCACGAGCAGCGTGAACAGCTCCTCGTGCGTCGGGCCGAGCAGGTAGTCCCCGCCGCGGCGGTCCTGCAGCCGGAACAGCCCCGCGCCGTACTCGGTCCAACGGCCGGTGGTCTCGTACGGCTCGCGGGGGAGCAGCGCCGGGAGGCTGACCTCCTGCGCCCCGATCCGCGTCATCTCCTCGCGCACGATCGCCGCGACGTTGGCCTGGACCTTCACGCCCAGCGGCAGCCACGACCAGATGCCGGCGGCGACCCGCCGGACGTACCCGGCCCGGACGAGCAGCGCGTGGCTGCGCACCTCGGCGTCGGCCGGGTCGTCGCGGAGGGTGCGGACCAGCAGACAGGACATCCGGGTGGGCGGGGCGGCGGGCACGCCGGTGATCCTGTCAGCCGGTCAGCGGCGGAAGCCCTGCGGCCACTGCTGCAGCAGCCAGAGGTTGCCGTCCGGGTCGCTGAACGATGCGAACAGCACGCCGCCCAGGTCCTCGACCGGCGCGACCTCGACGCCGCACGCGAGCAGTGCGTCGCGCGAGACGGCGATGTCCTTGACCACGAGGTGCAGCCCCTTCACAGAGCCGGGCTCCATGTCGGTGATCGGGCCCATGCCGGTGCCGAAGACGATCGCGCAGGACGAGCCGGGCGGCGTCAGCTGCACGACGCGCATCGTGTCGCTGACCTCGCGGTCGACGACGCCGCCGAAGCCGGCGCGCTCGTAGAACTCCTTGGCCCGGTCGACGTCGGACACCGGGACGGGGACGAGCTCGAGGCGCATCGGCGGGATGGTCATCTCACGCCCCGTCGCGGCGGTAGAAGACGTACGAGCTGATGGCCGCGATGACGACGCCGACGGCGATGACGATGTCGAGCGCGAGCGCCGTGCCGGAGACCAGGTCGACGATCAGCAGGACGACGAAGACGACGAGCACGGTCAGGCTGGTCATCAGCTGTCGGTTCGGACCCATCGTCGCATCGTGTCACCGTGCCGGCCCCGGCACACGCCGCGCTCCGCCGGCCGGCCTCGCCTGCCCCCAGGATCGCCACAAGAGGTGACCTCCTGTCGGACCTCGGGCAGAGGAACCCAGATCTCGACGGCACCCGGAGCGCACCGACGGATAGGCAGCACGCCCGGGGTGCACTGCCGAGGTACGGCGGTGGCGGCCGCGGTTGGAGGCGCGCCGCGGGCCTGGTAGCCTGTTCCTTCGTGCCTGGGCCTTGCCTGGGCGCTGACGCGTGTCCGGTACGCACTCGAGCGACCTGGTCGGAGAGATGGCCAGGTCGGCGGGGGCAGAGGACCGGGCCGGGGCTGTAGACCTCACCCGCAGGGCGACCGAGGGTCGCCGTGCGACGTGAAGCGACACGCCCGACCGCGTGGGTCGGAAGAACCACACGGTGTCCGCGCGTGGAGACGGAAGCCAGCACGAACGAGCGAGTGAGGACGTCTGCGTTGCCCACGATCCAACAGCTGGTCCGCAACGGCCGGCAGAGCAAGATCGGCAAGACCAAGACGCCGGCGCTGAAGGCATCGCCGCAGCGTCGTGGCGTCTGCACGCGCGTCTTCACGCAGACCCCGAAGAAGCCCAACTCGGCTCTCCGCAAGGTCGCCCGCGTACGGCTGACCAGCGGCGTCGAGGTGACCGCGTACATCCCCGGCGTCGGCCACAACCTGCAGGAGCACTCGATCGTGCTCGTGCGCGGCGGCCGGGTGCGTGACCTGCCCGGCGTCCGCTACAAGATCATCCGCGGTTCGTTGGACACGCAGGGCGTCCGCGGCCGCAAGCAGGGACGTTCCAAGTACGGCGCCAAGAAGGAGAAGAGCTAGTGCCCCGCAAGGGTCCGGCCCCCAAGCACCCGGTCGAGAACGACCCGGTCTACGGTTCCCCGCTCGTCACCAACCTGGTCAACAAGGTGCTGCTGAGCGGCAAGCGCTCGCGCGCCCAGTCGATCGTCTACGGCGCCCTCGAGGGCTGCCGCGACAAGACCGGCACCGACCCCGTGGTGACGCTCAAGCGCGCCCTGGACAACGTCAAGCCGACCCTCGAGGTCAAGAGCCGCCGCGTCGGCGGTGCGACGTACCAGGTGCCGATCGAGGTGCGCCCGGGCCGCTCGACCACCCTCGCCCTGCGCTGGCTCGTCAGCTACAGCCGCGACCGCCGCGAGAAGACCATGACCGAGCGCCTCATGAACGAGCTGCTGGACGCGAGCAACGGCCTCGGGGCCAGCGTCAAGCGCCGTGAGGACACCCACAAGATGGCGGAGTCCAACAAGGCCTTCGCCCACTACAGGTGGTGACGACGATGGCTGACGCGGTTCCCGTAGAGCTCACCAAGACCCGGAACATCGGGATCATGGCGCACATCGACGCCGGCAAGACCACGACGACCGAGCGGATCCTCTTCTACACCGGGATCAACTACAAGATCGGCGAGGTCCACGACGGCGCGGCCACGATGGACTGGATGGAGCAGGAGCAGGAGCGCGGCATCACGATCACATCCGCCGCGACGACCTGCGTCTGGGACCACCACACGATCAACATCATCGACACACCCGGCCACGTCGACTTCACCGTCGAGGTCGAGCGGTCGCTGCGCGTGCTCGACGGCGCGGTCGCGGTGTTCGACGCGGTCGCCGGCGTCGAGCCGCAGAGCGAGACCGTCTGGCGCCAGGCGGACAAGTACGACGTCCCGCGGATCTGCTTCGTCAACAAGATGGACCGCGTCGGCGCCGAGTTCCAGCGCTGCGTCGACATGATGATCGACCGCCTCGGCGCCACCCCGCTGGTCACCCAGCTGCCGTGGGGCACCGAGGCCGACTTCGTCGGCGTCATCGACCTGGTCCAGATGAAGGGCCTGCACTGGCCGACCGAGGGCAAGGGCGACGCGTACGAGGTCGTCGACATCCCCGCCGACCACGCCGAGGCCGCCCGCATCGGGCGCGAGAAGCTGGTCGAGACCGTCGCCGAGTCCGACGACGCGATCATGGAGAAGTACCTCGACGGGCAGGAGCCGGAGCTCGCCGAGCTCAAGGCCGCGATCCGCCGGGCGACCATCGCCAGCAAGCTCAACCCCGTGCTGTGCGGCACCGCGTTCAAGAACAAGGGCGTCCAGCCCATGCTCGACGCGGTCGTCGACTACCTGCCGAGCCCGATCGACGTCGGTGCCGTCGAGGGTCACGCGGTCAACAACGAAGAGACCGTCGTCCGGCGCGAGCCGAACGAGGACGAGCCGTTTTCGGCCCTGGCCTTCAAGATCATGTCCGACAAGTACCTCGGCAAGCTGACGTACATCCGGGTCTACTCCGGCAGGATCACCACCGGCGCCCAGCTGTCGAACTCGACCAAGGGTCGCAAGGAGAAGATCGGCCGCATCCTGCAGATGCACGCCAACAAGCAGGAGGACCGCGACCACGCGGGCGCCGGCCAGATCGTGGCCGTCGCGGGGCTGAAGAACACCACCACCGGTGACACGCTCTGCGACGCCGACAAGCCGGTCATCCTCGAGTCGATGACCTTCCCGGCCCCGGTCATCAACGTGGCCATCGAGCCCAAGACCAAGGCCGACCAGGAGAAGCTCGGCGTCGCGATCCAGCGGCTCGCCGAGGAGGACCCGACCTTCCAGGTCCACACCGACGAGGACACCGGCCAGACGATCATCGCCGGGATGGGCGAGCTCCACCTCGACATCCTGGTCGACCGGATGCGCCGCGAGTTCAACGTCGAGGCCAACGTCGGCAAGCCGCAGGTCGCCTACCGCGAGACCATCCGCCGCAAGGTGGAGAACCACTCGTACACGCACAAGAAGCAGACCGGCGGCTCCGGCCAGTTCGCGAAGGTCGTCATCGACCTCGAGCCGTCCGGCGGCGAGGGCGACGGCGGCTACGAGTTCGTCAACGCCGTCTCCGGTGGCCGCATCCCCCGGGAGTACATCCCCGCAGTGGACGCCGGCTGCCAGGAGGCCATGGAGTTCGGCGTGCTCGCCGGCTACCCGCTGGTCGACATCAAGGTCACCCTCGAGGACGGCCAGTACCACGACGTCGACTCCTCGGAGCTCGCGTTCAAGATCGCCGGCTCGATGGCCTTCAAGGAGGCCGCCCGCCGGGCCGACCCGGCCCTGCTCGAGCCGATGATGAGCGTCGAGGTGATCACACCCGAGGACAACATGGGTGATGTCATCGGCGACCTCAACAGCCGTCGCGGGATGATCCAGTCGATGGAGCCGCGCGGCAACGCCAACGTCGTCCGCGCCGTCGTCCCGCTCTCGGAGATGTTCGGCTACGTCGGCGACCTGCGGTCCAAGACCCAGGGGCGGGCGAGCTACTCCATGCAGTTCGACAGCTATGCCGAGGTCCCGGCGAACGTCGCCAAGGAGATCATCGCGAAGGTCACCGGCGCCTAGCGCCGTCTGCAACTCAGTCCAGTCAGTCGTGAGACACCGTTCCAGGAGGGACCCACAGTGGCGAAGGCCAAGTTCGAGCGGACGAAGCCGCACGTCAACATCGGCACCATCGGTCACATCGACCATGGCAAGACGACGCTGACGGCGGCGATCACCCGCGTCCTGCACGACGCGTACCCCGACCTCAACGCGGCGTCGGCGTTCGACCAGATCGACAACGCCCCCGAGGAGAAGGCGCGTGGCATCACGATCGCCATCTCCCACGTCGAGTACCAGACCGAGACGCGGCACTACGCCCACGTCGACTGTCCCGGCCACGCCGACTACGTGAAGAACATGATCACGGGCGCGGCGCAGATGGACGGCGCGATCCTCGTGGTCGCGGCGACCGACGGCCCGATGCCGCAGACGCGCGAGCACGTGCTGCTCGCCCGCCAGGTCGGCGTCCCCTACATCGTGGTGGCGCTGAACAAGGCCGACATGGTCGACGACGAGGAGATCCTCGAGCTCGTCGAGCTCGAGGTCCGCGAGCTGCTGTCGAACCAGGACTACCCGGGCGACGACCTCCCCGTCGTCCGCGTCTCGGCGCTCAAGGCGCTCGAGGGCGACAAGGAGTGGGGCGAGAAGCTCCTCGAGCTCATGGCCGCGGTCGACACCGCGATCCCCGAGCCCGAGCGCGACATCGACCGTCCGTTCCTCATGCCGATCGAGGACGTCTTCACGATCACCGGCCGCGGCACCGTGGTCACGGGCCGCGCCGAGCGCGGCGTGCTCAAGGTGAACGAGGAGATCGAGATCGTCGGCATCAAGGAGAAGAGCCAGCGCACGACGGTCACCGGCGTCGAGATGTTCCGCAAGCTGCTCGACGAGGCCCGCGCGGGCGAGAACGTCGGTCTGCTCCTGCGCGGCATCAAGCGCGAGGACGTCGAGCGCGGCCAGGTCGTCGTGAAGCCCGGCTCGATCACGCCGCACACCCAGTTCGAGGCCCAGGTCTACATCCTGAGCAAGGACGAGGGCGGCCGGCACACGCCGTTCTTCAACAACTACCGCCCGCAGTTCTACTTCCGCACCACGGACGTGACCGGCGTCGTGACCCTCCCCGAGGGCACCGAGATGGTCATGCCCGGCGACAACACCGACATGACGGTCGAGCTGATCCAGCCGATCGCCATGGAGGACGGCCTGCGCTTCGCGATCCGGGAAGGCGGCCGCACCGTCGGCGCCGGCCGGGTCGTGAAGATCTTGGCCTAGCACCGCACGCCTCGCGGGCCGCGGCGGCCGGGTCACCCCGACCGCCGCGATCCGCGCAGACCAGCTCCATCGGCAGAACCACAGAGAAGAGACAGCTCAGATGGCGGGACAGAAGATCCGCATCAGGCTCAAGGCCTACGACCACGAGGTGATCGACTCCTCGGCGCGCAAGATCGTCGAGACCGTCACCCGTACCGGTGCGCAGGTCGCGGGCCCGGTGCCGCTGCCGACGGAGAAGAACATCTACTGCGTCATCCGCTCGCCGCACAAGTACAAGGACAGCCGCGAGCACTTCGAGATGCGTACGCACAAGCGGCTCATCGACATCCTCGACCCGACCAACAAGACCGTCGACTCGCTCATGCGGCTCGACCTCCCGGCCGGCGTCGACATCGAGATCAAGCTCTGAGGACCTGATGGCTCTGTCTGAGAAGAAGAACGTGAAGGGCATCCTGGGCGAGAAGCTCGGCATGACCCAGGTCTTCGACGAGGCCGGCCGGGTCGTGCCGGTCACCGTCGTCAAGGCCGGGCCGTGCGTCGTCACCCAGGTGCGGACCCTCGAGAAGGACGGCTACGCCGCGGTCCAGCTCGCCTTCGGCGAGCTCGACCCCCGCAAGGTCAACAAGCCCATGAAGGGTCACTTCGCCGTGTCCGGCATCCCCGGCGGCCGCCGCTACGTCCGTGAGCTGCGGACCGACGACGCCGCCGACTACGAGCTGGGCCAGGAGCTCACCGCCGCCGTGTTCGACGTCGGCCAGAAGGTCGACGTCACCGGTACGAGCCGCGGCAAGGGCACCGCCGGCGTCATGAAGCGGCACAACTTCAAGGGCCTCGGCGCCGGCCACGGCGTGCAGCGCAAGCACCGCGCGCCCGGTTCGATCGGCGCCTGCGCGACCCCCGGCCGCGTGTTCAAAGGCATGCGGATGGCCGGTCGCCACGGCCACCTGACCGTGACCACGCAGAGCCTGACGGTGCAGGGCGTCGACGTCGAGCGCGGCTACCTGCTCATCAAGGGTGCCGTGCCTGGCCCCGACCACGGCCTGGTCCTGGTCCGCAGCGCGGCCAAGCACCTGGCGGTGACCGCATGAGCCTCACCCTGACCGTGCACACCCCGACCGGAGCCGACGGCGGCAGCGTCGAGCTGCCTGCCGCGATCTTCGACGTGCCGACCAACGTGCCGCTGATCCACCAGGTCGTCGTCGCGCAGCTCGCCGCGGCCCGGCAGGGCACGCACAAGACCAAGACCCGCGGCGAGGTGTCCGGCGGTGGCCGCAAGCCCTACCGCCAGAAGGGCACCGGCCGCGCCCGCCAGGGCTCGACCCGCGCGCCGCAGTTCACCGGCGGTGGCGTCGTCCACGGCCCCGTGCCCCGCAACTACGAGCAGCGGACGCCCAAGAAGATGAAGGCCGCCGCGCTGCGCGGGGCTCTCTCCGACCGGGCCCGCGGCGACCGCATCCACGTGGTGTCGGGGCTCGTCGAGGGCGACGCGCCGTCGACCAAGACGGCCGTGGCGCACCTCGCCAAGGTCGCCGAGTCGCGGCACGTGCTGGTCGTGGCCGAGCGCACCGACGCGGTGCTGTGGAAGAGCCTCCGCAACGCCGAGACGGTGCACCTTCTCGACCCGGGCCAGCTCAACACCTACGACGTGCTGATCAGCGACGACGTGGTCTTCACCGAGGGCGCGCTGGCCGCGTTCGTGGCCGGCCCCGCCACCGGCGGTCGTCCCGCGTCGAACGACGCGGTGCCCTCGCAGCTGGGTCGCGAGCAGGAGCTCGAGCAGCTCGCCGACGCGGTGGACACGCTCGCACCGGTGGCCGCCGCCGACGCACCGGCCGAGACCGCCGCTGCGGCCGAGACCGCCGATGCGACCGAGACGGAGGAGACGCCGTGATCGCCGACCCGCGCGACATCATCCTGAAGCCGGTCATCAGCGAGAAGAGCTACGGGCTGCTGGAGGAGAACAAGTACACGTTCATCGTCCGGCCCGATGCCAACAAGACGCAGATCAAGATCGCGATCCAGCAGATCTTCGACGTGACCGTGCTCGACGTGAACACGCTGAACCGCCCCGGCAAGCGCAAGCGCACCCGGGCCGGATTCGGCAGCCGCAAGGACACCAAGCGCGCGATCGTGAGCCTGAAGCCGGGCGACACGATCGAGCTCTTCGGCGGCCCGGGCCAGTAGGAGAGCAGACATGGGAATCCGCAAGTACAAGCCGACGACGCCGGGCCGTCGCGGCTCGAGCGTGGCCGACTTCGTCGAGGTCACCCGCTCCGAGCCGGAGAAGTCGCTCGTCCGGCCGCTGCACAACACCGGCGGCCGCAACGTCCACGGCCGCGTCACCGCGCGCCACCAGGGCGGCGGGCACAAGCGCGCCTACCGCGTGATCGACTTCCGTCGCGCCGACAAGGACGGGGTGCCGGCCAAGGTCGCGCACATCGAGTACGACCCGAACCGCACCGCGCGCATCGCGCTGCTGCACTACGCCGACGGCGAGAAGCGCTACATCCTCGCGCCGAACCGGGTGGGTCAGGGCACGGTCGTCGAGTCCGGTCCGCGGGCCGACATCAAGCCCGGCAACAACCTGCCGCTGCGCAACATCCCGACCGGTACGACGGTCCACGCCATCGAGCTCCGGCCCGGCGGCGGCGCCAAGATTGCCCGCTCCGCAGGCGCCTCGGTGCAGCTCGTCGCCAAGGACGGCCCGTACGCGCAGCTGCGGATGCCCTCCGGCGAGGTCCGCAACGTCGACGCCCGCTGCCGCGCCACCATCGGCGAGGTCGGCAACGCCGAGCAGTCGAACATCAACTGGGGCAAGGCCGGCCGCATGCGGTGGAAGGGCAAGCGCCCGACCGTGCGCGGTGTCGCCATGAACCCGGTCGACCACCCGCACGGCGGTGGCGAGGGCAAGACCTCCGGTGGCCGTCACCCGGTCAACCCTGGCGGCAAGCCCGAGGGCCGTACCCGTCGTCGCAAGCCGTCCGATGCCCTGATCGTCCGTCGCCGGCGTACCGGCAAGAAGCGCTGAGGTCTGACATGCCACGCAGTCTGAAGAAGGGTCCCTTCGTGGACGACCACCTGCTCAAGAAGGTGGACGCCCAGAACGAGGCCGGGACCAAGCACGTCATCAAGACCTGGAGCCGTCGCTCCACGATCATCCCGGACATGCTCGGCCACACCATGGCCGTGCACGACGGCCGCAAGCACGTCCCGGTGTTCATCACCGAGGGCATGGTCGGCCACAAGCTCGGCGAGTTCGCGCTGACCAGGACCTTCCGCGGCCACATCAAGGACGACCGGAGGGCCCGACGTGTCTGACACCGACGCACTGGCCGCGATCATCGACGCCCCCGTAACCTCGGCGAAGGCGTCGGGCCGCTACCTCCACGTCACGCCGATGAAGGCGCGCCGCGTGATCGACCTGATCCGCGGCCTGCCGGTCGACGAGGCGCTGACCATCCTGAAGTTCGCACCGCAGGACGCGTCCAACGACGTCTACAAGGTGGTGGCCTCGGCCGCGGCCAACGCCACGCACAACGAGCGGCTGCCGCGCGAGGGCCTGTTCGTCGCCGAGGCCTTCGTCGACGAAGGCCCCACGGCGAAGCGGTTCCGGCCGCGCGCCCAGGGCCGGGCCTACCGCATCCGCAAGCGCACCAGCCACATCACGGTCATCGTTGAGAGCCGGCCGACAGGCGGCTCTTCGAAGCAGGGAGGTACCCGCTAGTGGGTCAGAAGGTCAACCCGCACGGGTTCCGGCTCGGCATCACCACCGACTTCACGTCGCGCTGGTATGCCGACAAGAGCTACGCCGAGTACGTCGGCGAGGACGTCAAGATCCGCAAGCTGATGTCGACCGGCATGGAGCGCGCCGGCATCAGCAAGGTCGAGATCGAGCGCACCCGCGACCGCGTACGCGTCGACATCCACACCGCCCGGCCGGGCATCGTCATCGGCCGCCGCGGCGCCGAGGCCGACCGGATCCGCGGCGACCTCGAGAAGCTCACCGCCAAGCAGGTGCAGCTGAACATCCTCGAGGTCAAGAACCCCGAGTCCGACGCGCAGCTCGTCGCGCAGGGTGTCGCGGAGCAGCTGACCAACCGCGTCAGCTTCCGCCGCGCCATGCGCAAGTCGATCCAGTCGGCGATGAAGAGCCAGCAGGTGCTGGGCATCCGGGTGCAGTGCTCGGGTCGCCTCGGCGGCGCCGAGATGTCGCGGTCGGAGTTCTACCGCGAGGGTCGTGTCCCGCTGCACACGCTGCGCGCCGACATCGACTACGGCCTGTACGAGGCCCGCACCACCTTCGGTCGCATCGGCGTGAAGGTCTGGATCTACAAGGGCGACGTCGTGCAGAGCCGCGCCGAGCGGGAGGCGGCCGAGGCCGCGCTCCGTGCGGCGCAGCGCGGCCGCGGCCCGCGTCGTGGCCCCCGTTCGGGTTCGACCGGAACGACCGCCGCGGGCACCGAGGCCGGGCGCGAGGCATTCGCGCCCACGCCGGCCGCCGGCGCCGCGTCGGAGCCTGCCGAGACCGCCGCCGCCGAGACCCCGGAGATCGGTCCCGGCGAGGTCGCCGTGACCGAGGCTCCGGCCGAGAGCGCGGTCGAGGTCACCACACCGGCGGCCGAGGCCACCACCGGCACGACCGCGACCCCGGAGTCCGCCACCGACGCAGGTGCCGCGACCGAGACCGCCGCGGACGCCACGACCACCGAGGAGGGCTGAGGACATGCTCATCCCCCGCAGGGTCAAGCACCGCAAGCAGCACCACCCGAGCCGCACCGGCAACGCCA